>JAUPWC010000591.1 GCA_030916665.1 Verrucomicrobiota bacterium | reverse complement strand
CTCGCCCTCGTGCGTGAGGACGATGCCAACCCATCCTTCCCCACAGCCAAACCCCGCCCGAAGTCCGCCCAGCAACGCTGCGACTACGAAATCCAGACATCGGCCCAGTGTTACTCAAGCAACCGCCAGCGGAGTTCCGGCGAGGTGATGCACTCCGTCTCCGCCCCCGAGGACGAGGCCAACCGGCTCTACATTGAACAGTCCCGCCTCGCGCTCCGCCTCCGGCGGCGCACCCCGGAGGACGACCAGCCGCTCGTGGTCTGGGACGTCGGACTCGGCGCCGCGTCCAACGCCATGGCCGCGATCCATCGCGTGGAGGTGGAACTCTCGGCCGTCGGCGCCGCCGCGCTGCGCCCGCTCCAGCTCATCAGTTTCGAGCGCGACCTCGACCCGCTCATTCTCGCCGCGCGCCACGCCTCGCACTTCCCGCACCTGCGGCACGGCGCGCCCCACGGCCTGCTGCACAAGAGCCGCTGGGGCCACGCCTCCGGGCTCATCGACTGGCGCCTGTTGCGCGGGGATTTTCTCGAACACCTGGAGGGCGCGCCTCCGCCCGACCTGATCTACTACGATCCGTTTTCGGCCAAGACCGACACCGGCCTCTGGCAACCCGAGGTCTTCGCGCGCCTGCACCGGCATTGTCAGAGCCGCCCGGCCGAACTCTACACCTACGCCGCCGGCACCGGTGTCCGCGCCGCGATGTTGTCCGCCGGCTTCTACGTCGCCGAAGGCGTGGGCACCGGCCCCAAGGCCACCACGACGGTGGCGTTCACCCACCGCGACGCCCGCAGCGATGATCCGACGGGCCCGAAACTCCTCGCCGCCGAGTGGCTTGCCCGCTGGCGTCGCAGCGACGCCAAGTTCCCCGCCGGCCTCGATGAGGCGCACAAAGCCGCGTTCGAGCAACGGATCGAAGGCCACCCGCAGTTCGGGCAGAAATTATGAAGTGAGGGTTAAGAGGTAAGAAACCAGCACCTGCCGGCCGGATTTCTTAATTCTTCCTTTTTACTTCTTCCTTTCTTCACCCAGCGCCTGCCCCGTCAACGAGCGCTTCTCCTTGGCCAATGCTGCCACCGGCCCAGCATACACAATCTCGCCGCCATCCGGCCCACCACCGGGACCGAGATCGATGATCCAGTCCGCGAGCCTGATCACATCGAGGTTGTGCTCGATCACGATGAGGGTGTTGCCGGCGTCACGCAGCTTGAACAGCAGGTCCGTCAGGCGCTGGATGTCGGTCCAGTGCAGGCCGGTCGTCGGCTCGTCGAGAATGTAAAGCGTGGTGCCCTGCTCGCGCTTGCTGAGTTCGAGCGAGAGCTTGATACGCTGCGCCTCGCCGCCGGAGAGCGTCGTGGCCGACTGGCCGAGCTGGAGATAACCGAGGCCCACGGCGTCGAGTGTGGCCAGTTTCTCCACGATGCGCGGGTGCGCCCGGAAAAGCTGCAAAGCCTCGCGCACCGTGAGATCAAGGACTTCGGCGATGCTCTTGCCGTGGTAGCGCACCTCCAGCGTCTCGCGGTTGAAGCGCCGGCCGTCACAGCTCGGACACGGCGCATAGGCGTCGGCTATGAACTGCATGTCGAGGCGGATCTGGCCGTCACCCTGGCAGCGCTCGCAGCGTCCGCCGCGCACGTTGAAACTGAATCGGTTCGCCTTGTAGCCACGCACCTTGGCCAACGGGAGTTTGGCGAAAAGGTCGCGCAACAGGTCCAGCAAGCCGACGTAACTCGCCGGATTCGAGCGCGGGCTGCGGCCGATGGGTTCCTGGTCCACTTGCACCGACTTCTCAAAATGCTCCAAGCCGCTCAGGCCGCGGTGCCGACCAGGCACTGACTTCGCACCGTTGAGCTTCCTCGCGGCGGCGGCCGCCAGAATGTCGTTCACGAGCGAGCTCTTGCCTGAGCCAGACACGCCCGTGACGCACGTCAGCAGCCCGACGGGGAAGCGCGCCTCGACGTCCTTCAGGTTGTGCTCGCTCGCGCCCTTGATCGTGAGCCAACGGCCGTCCGGCTCCTTGGTCTTCGCGTCCTTCATCACGCCAAGCTTGCCGCCAAGGTAGGCGCCGGTGCGGGAAGCAGACAGAGGGAGCTTCGCGCAGTCGGCGGGCGTGCCGTGGAAGAGAATCTCGCCGCCCTCGGTGCCGGCACCGGGCCCGAGTTCGATGAGTTCGTCGGCGATGCGCATGGTGTCGGCGTCGTGCTCGACCACCAGCACCGTGTTGCCGCGGTCGCGCAACTCGCGGAGCGTGGCGAGCAGGCGCTGGTTGTCGTGCGGGTGCAGGCCGATGCTGGGCTCGTCGAGCACGTAAATCACGCCGACCAGTCCCATGCCGAGCTGTGTGGCGAGGCGGACCCGCTGCGCCTCGCCCCCGGAGAGTGTCGGGTATTCGCGTTCGAGCGTCAGGTAGCCGAGGCCGGTTTCTTCCAGAAAATGCAGCCGCTGCGTGACGCCATCGAGCACCTCGCGCACGGCGTCCGTCGCCGGCAGCGTCGCGGGCAGGCCGCGCATGAAGGCCAGCGCGGCACGGATGTCCAGGCGCAGGAATTCGGCGAAGCCGAAATCGGTAGGGCGAGTCGTCCCGACGAGCCGCGGCTCATCCGGAGGATTCGCCCTACCTACCCGCACCGCCGCGCTGCGGGCGTTGAGCCGCAGGCCGTGGCAGGTGGGACAGTCGCCGCTCGCCATGAAGGTCGCCAGCCGCGCGCGGTAGCCGTCGCTGCGCGACTCGCGCCGGGATTCGCCGAGCATGGCGATCACGCCGGAGAACGGCTGCGCCTCGACCTTCGCCGCCTTGCGCAGCCTGAAAGTGAACAGCCGCTCCCCCGCCCCGTGCAGCAAGACGCGCCGCGTTTCCTCAGGCAGATCTTCCCACGGCTTCTCCGCATCGAAGGGCAGCTGTTCCGCGAGCTGCTTGAGGATGGCGTTGTGGCGGATGATGAGGTTCTTCCCACCGATGCGCCAGGGCTTGATGGCGCCCTCGCGCACGGACTTCTCGGGCTTGGGCACGATCAGTTCCTCGCTAAACGTGAGCTTGCGTCCGAGCCCGCCGCATTCCGCGCAGGCACCTTCGGTGTGGTTGAAGGAGAAATGCCGCGGCGTGAGCGGCTCGAACACGTCGCCACAGTTCACGCAGCTCAGGTTCTGGCTCAGGGGGATCTCGCGCCAGGGCGCCTCGGCGTTTTTCTGCACGAGCACGAGCACGCGGCTCTGCCCCTCGCGGAAGGCCAGCTCCAGCGAGTCGGCGAGCCGGCTGCGCTGGTCGGCGGCGACCACGACGCGGTCCACGACGAGTTCGACCGGGATTTCCTCCGCGCCGTTGGGCACGAGCTTGGGCTCGTCCAGCGACTTGATCTCGCCGGCGATGCGCACGCGCTGGAAGCCGCGCTGGCGCAACCGCGGCAGTTCGTCGCGCAACACCGAAGGCTTGGCGCGCATCCACGGCGCCAGCAAAATGGCCCGCTCGCCCGGCGCGTCGCGGAAGAGCTGGTTGAGACAGTCGTCGAGCGAGCGCTTCTCGACGCGACCACCGTCCTTCGGACAGCGCTGCTCGCCGCACAGGGCCCAGAGCAGACGCGCGTAGTCGGCCACCTCGGTCACCGTCGCCACCGTGCTGCGCGGCGAGCCGCCGCCGGTGCGCTGCTCGATCGCGAGCACGGGCGAGAGCCCGTGGATGAAATCCACATCGGGCCGCTTGAGCTGCTCCAGCACCTGGCGCGCGGAAGCCGAGAGGCTTTCCATGTATTTTCTGTAGCCCTCGGCGTAGATCGTGTCGAAGGCCAGTGACGACTTGCCCGATCCGCTCGGGCCCGTGAGCACGACCAGCCGGCCGCGTGGGATGCGCAGCTCGAGGTTCCGCAGGTTGTGCTCCCGGGCTCCCTTGACATGGATGTGAGTGGCGGCGTCCACGCGCTGAACCTTGTCGAATCGGTGCGGGCGTCAAAGGGGTAAATCATCCCTGCCCGAACAAGGCCGTTTAGAACTTGAGTTCGGAAGCACGAAGCAGCTTCATCTCAATGTCATAAGCGGGCGCGTTGCCCGCTACCTACCCCATCAGCCCCACCCCGGGCCGTATTGTTTCATTGAACACATTTATGAACCTACGCCATGTCATCAACCGTCGCTTGCGCGCCCCTCTTCTGATCGCGCTGGCTGCTGCGACTTCGGCCCTGCCGACCGCCTCCGCATTTGTCTTCGAACTCGGCGAGTTCAAGGGCAGCTTCGACACCACGCTGTCCGTGGGCGGGCTCTACCGCCTGCAGGATCCCGACCGCGATTATTACAGCATCAACTCGGGCGGCCTCCAGCGCTCCGGCAACGCCGACGACGGCAATCTGAACTACAAGCGCGGCATGGCCTCGTTCCTCGTGAAGGCGAACCACGACCTCCAGCTCGACCACCGCAACGGCGGCCTCTTCGTCCGCGGCTATTACTTCAACGATTTCGTCAATTCCAACGGCACCCGCGAGCGCACCGCGCTGAACAAGGAGGCCCAAAAGCTCGTCGCCGAGGGCGCCGAGCTCCTCGACGCCTACCTCTACTTCAAGGCCGACCTCGGCGGCATGCCCGCCACGCTCCGCATCGGCCAGCAGGTGCTGAGCTGGGGCGAGAGCACCTTCATCCCCAACGGCATCAACTCGGTCAACCCGATCGACGTCGCCAAGCTCCGCCTGCCCGGCTCCGAGCTCAAGGAGGCGCTCCTGCCGGTCAACATGGTCTCCGGTTCGGTCAGCCTCTCCGACACGGTCACGCTCGAGGCCTTCTACCTCCTCGACTGGAAGCGCACCCGCGTGGATCCGCCCGGCACCTATTTCAGCACGAACGACTTCGTCGCCAAGGGCGGCACCAAGGTCTATCTCGGCTTCGGCGCCATTGCCGACAGCGCCGGTCTCGGTGCGGTCACCCGCGGTCCCGATGGTGAACCCGACGAGCAGGGCCAGTATGGCGTCAACCTGCGCTGGCTCGCGGAAGACCTCAACAGCACGGAGTTCGGTTTCTACTTCATGAATTACCACAGCCGGCTGCCCGCGATCTCGGCCCGCACGCCGACCTCGGCCATCAGCCCGGCGCTCGTGCAGTCCACGGCCCTCAGCCTGGGCACCGCCAACCTCGTGCCCGCCATGATTGCCAGCGGTCTGTTCAACAGCACCACGGCGCCGGCGGGCATGCAGACCGTCGTGGGTGCAGCCCTCACCGGTGTGCCCGCCGCCGCGCTGCCGCCCACCCTGCAACCCTTCTACACGGCCGCCTCGCAGATCGCCTCGGGCGCGCGCACCATCGGCTTCCTCACCTCGGCGCAGACGGCCAACTACCTGATCGAGTTCCCCGAGGACATCCGGCTGGTCGGCGCCAGCTTCAACACCAGCATCAACGGCGTAGCGCTGCAGGGCGAAGTGAGCTACCGCTCCAACCAGCCCCTGCAAGTGGACGACGTCGAACTGCTCTTTGCCGCGCTCTCCTCCATCAATCCCACCTACGGGACCAACAACCAGCTCGGCAACTACGCCGGCCAGCTCAACACCCACATCACCGGCTACCGCCGTCACAAGGTCTGGACCGGCCAGCTCACCGCGACCCGCGTCGGCCGCGGCATCCTCGGCGCCGCCCAGTCCACCCTGCTGGCTGAAGTCGGCTTCGTCAGGGCCGACCTTCCGGCCAAACGCGTCCTGCGCTTCGACGGCCAGGGCACGTTTGTCGGCGGCGAGCTCGCTTACATGAACGGCTCCAGCAGCAACACCGCCGGCACCCTGCCGCTCTCCGAACCGTCGAGCGCCTTCGCCGACGAATTTTCCTGGGGCTACCAGCTGGTCGGCCGTCTCGACTACAACAACGCCTTCGCCGGCGTTAACGTCTCGCCGCTCCTCGTCTTCGCGCACGATGTCGGCGGCAACACGCCGCTCCCGCTCGGCAACTTCCTGCACGGCCGCAAGACGATCACCGTCGGCGCCGACTTCACCTACCAGAACGCCTGGGCGGTCGAACTGCGCTACGTGAACTTCGGCGGCGCCGGCCGCTACAATCTTCTCGGCGACCGCGACTACGTCTCCGCCACCCTGAAGTATTCGTTCTAACCCGCCGCCCTACGACCCATGAAAATGAATTTCTTTCCCTCCACTGCTCGCCGCGCCGTAGCACTGTTTTGCTTAGGCGGGTCCTCCGCGGTCGCGCTTCTCGCGGCCGATCCCGCCCGCTTGGGCGCCGACCTCACGCCGCTCGGCGGCGAAAAGGCCGGCAATGCCGACGGCTCCATCCCGGTGTGGTCCGGCGGCCTCACGACCGCTCCCGCCGGCTATGCGCCCGGCATGCACCATCCCGACCCCTTCGCGGGCGAGCAGCCGCTGTTCACCATCACGGCGGCCAACGCCGGCCAATACGCCGACAAGCTCACCGCCGGTCAGCAAGCCCTGCTCAAGGCCTACCCCTCCTACTCGATCCCCATCTATAAGACGCAACGCTCCGCCTCGGCCCCGCAGCGCATCTATGACGCCACAAAGCAATACGCCGCCACCGCCGCGCTCACCGAAGGCGGCAACGGCATCTCCGGCTGCGTGGTGGGCATCCCCTTCACCCAGCCCGAAAACGGCCTGCAGGTGATCTGGAACCACCTCGTGCGCTACCGCGGCGTCGCGGCCGAACGGTTCATCGCCCAAGCCGCCCCGCAGCGCGACGGCAGTTACAATCTGGTCCAGTTCGAGGACGAGTTCCTCTTCAACTACTGCCGCGACGACATCCCGCAGGAGCAGCTCGCCCGCGACCTCGCCGATGAAAACGTGCTGATCTACTTCAAGCAGGCCGTCACCGCACCCGCCCGCCTCGCCGGCTCCATCCTCGTGGTCCACGAGACGATGGATCAGGTGAAGGAGAAGCGCCGTGCCTGGATCTACAACGCCGGCCAGCGCCGCGTGCGCCTCGCCCCCTCCGTCGAATACGACAACCCCGGCACCGCCGCCGACGGGATGCGCACCTCCGACCAGTTCGACATGTTCAACGGCGCCCCCGACCGCTACGAGTGGACGCTCGTCGGCAAGAAAGAGATGTTCGTCCCCTACAACGCCTACCGGCTGCACAGCGACAGCGTGAAGGTGGCCGACATCCTGAAGCCGCTGCACATCAACCAGGACCTCACCCGCTACGAACTCCACCGCGTGTGGGTCGTCGAGGCCGCACTCAAGGCCGGCACCAACCACGTCTATTCGCGCCGCACCTTCTACGTGGACGAGGACAGCTGGCAGGTGCTCGCCGTGGACCAATACGACGGCCGCGGCCAGCTCTGGCGCGTCTCCGAGGCGCATTGCATCAACTACTACGACGCGCAGATCTTCTGGAGCACCCTCGAGGTGCATACCGACCTGCTCGCCGGCCGCTACCTCGCCATCGTCCTCGATAACGAAAACAAGATGTATGACTACGGCCTGAAACGCACCCCGCAGGACTACACCCCGGCCAAGCTGCGCCAGGAAGGCGTGCGCTGAGCGGGCAGAGCGTCCCTGCACCGAGGTGGAGCGACCTGATCTCAGGGCGCTGGCTCGATAGCCCACAGACCAAAGCGCGTTGGGGTCAACGCGCTCCACCCCATCCGGCCGGACAATTTTCCGGCCGGATTTTTCATTTTATGCGCCGAGCTTTTTCTTGCCGCACCCATCACCCCGAAGCAGCCTCAGTCATGCTTCGCCTGCCCCAGGCTGGAATATCCGATCCTCACTTCCGAAGCTGTCATGCTGAGCGAAGCGAAGCATCCAGAAACGGCGCCCGCAGGCCAAAGCCATTGCAGAGTCCGGCTGGACTCTTCGCTGCGCTCAGAGTGACAGGTGGGCTCGGGTTGGTGGGTTTTTTCGCCCTGCTCAGTTTCGCACTCATCCTCCCCCTCCCCGCTGCCGAATCCTCCGAGCCCGCCCCGCTGGCCGCGAAATTCCTGCTCCT
>JAUPWC010000590.1 GCA_030916665.1 Verrucomicrobiota bacterium | reverse complement strand
CCGGGGCGATTAACGAGTTGCTGCTGGCGTCCATCGTCGCCTCGTCCGACGACGCCATCATCAGCAAGACCCTCGACGGCCTCATCACCAGCTGGAACCGTGGCGCGGAGCGCATCTTCGGCTACACCGCGGCCGAAATGATCGGCCAGCCCATCACCCGCCTGTTTCCCGCCGAAAGACTCGGCGAGGAATCCGCCATTATTGACCGCCTCCGCCGCGGCGAGACCGTCACCTCCTTCGACACCAGCCGCCGCCACAAGGAAGGCCGCCTGATCGACCTCTCCGTCACCATCTCCCCCATCCGCGACGCCACCGGCCGGATCGTCGGCGCCTCGAAGATCGCCCGCGACGTGACCGAGCACAAACGGAAGGAGGCGCGCATCGAGGAACTCGCCGCCAGCCTCGACCGCATCTACCGGCTCGTGCCCGGCGTCATCTACCAGTTCATGCTCCGGCCCGACGGCACCTCCTGCATGCCCTTCGCCAGCGAGGCCGTGCGCCAGCTCTTCGAGGTGTCCCCGGAGGAGGTCCGCGCGGACGCCTCGGCCATCTTCCACAAGATCCTGCCCGACGATCTCCCGGCCGTGCAGGCCTCCATCACGGAATCGGCCGAGACGCTCCAACCCCTGCATCATGAATTCCGCCTGCGTCACGCCAACGGCGCGGTGGTGTGGGTGAGATGCGATTCCATGCCGGAACGCGACGCCCACGGCAACACCCTCTGGTATGGTTTCATGTGCGACGTCACGGAGAGCCGCCGGCTTGAGACCAAGCTTGTCGAGTCCGCCAAGCTCGAGAGCCTCGGGGTGCTCGCCGGCGGCATCGCCCACGACTTCAACAACCTGCTCACGGGCATCCTCGGCAACGCCTCCCTCGCCCGCCAGGAACTGCCGCCCACCTCGCTCGGGCAGCCGATGCTCGACCAGATCGAGACCGCCGCCCGCCGCGCCGCCGACCTCTGCAAGCAGATGCTCGCCTACTCAGGCAAGGGCCGCTTCGTCGTCCAGCGCCTCGACCTCAACAAGCTCATCGAGGACACGACCCACCTGCTCCAGATCTCCATCGCGAAGAACTGTGTGCTGCGTTTCAGCCTCGCGGCCAACCTGCCCGCCATCAAGGCCGACGCCACCCAGCTCCGGCAGGTGATCATGAACCTCGTGATCAACGGCTCGGAGGCCATCGGCAACCGCAGCGGCGTGCTCGCGCTGACGACCGGCGTCGCCCGCGTGGACCACGAATACCTGAAGGGCTTCCGCCCCGACGCCTCCCCGCCGCACGGCGACTACGTGTTCGTCGAGGTCAGCGACAACGGCTGCGGCATGGATGCCGCGACGCTCGCCAAGATTTTCGATCCGTTTTTCACCACCAAGTTCACCGGCCGCGGCCTCGGCCTCGCCGCCGTGCTCGGTATCGTCCGCGGCCACAAGGGCGGGCTCAAGGTCTATTCCGAACCGGGCAAGGGCACGACCTTCAAGCTCTTCTTCCCGGTCGCCGGCGGCAAGCCGCAGGACAGCGTGAGCCCCTTCCCCGATGCCGCCGTGTTCCAGGGTTCCGGCACGGTTCTCGTCGTGGACGACGAGGAGACGGTGCGCACCGTCGCCGCGCGCATGCTCGAGCGGCTCGGGTTCAGCGTGGTCATGGCCAACGACGGCCGCGAAGGCATGGAGCGCTTCCGTGTCGATCCCAAGCGGTTCACGCTCGTGCTGCTCGACCTCACCATGCCGCATCTCGACGGCGAAGAAACCTTCCGCCAGATGCGCATGCTGAACCCGACCGTGCGCGTGATCCTCACCAGCGGCTTCAACCAGCAGGAAGCCATCAACCGTTTCACCGGGAAAGGCCTCGGCGGCTTCATCCAGAAACCCTTCGAACTCGCCAGCCTCATCCAGGTCATCCGCAGCGTGCTCCCGCACAACTGAGCGCCGCAGCCTGCCCCAATCTGTGGGCCAGCGAGCTTGCTCGCGCCGCATTTACCGGCGTATCGCGCAAACTCGCTGCCCACCAACCCCGTCCTTATCCCGCCGCAAGCCGGACTGATATGACGCCAGCCCGCCCGCACCGCACTTGATCCCGATCAAGCAATCGGCTCTAGAATGTTGCGCCCTCCTTCGTCGTCAGCCTTGCTCCTCTCCGTGCGCCGCACCTTTTCCACGACCGCCCTCCTCCTCGCCTGGCTCTGTGCCAACGGCGCGGTGTGGAACGTCGTGCAGACCGTCGCCTGGGCCAGGATGTTCAGCGAATACTCCCAGATGATGCCCGTGGCCGACGCGCTCGAACTCACCTTCGACGGCAGCGCGCCCTGCGACCTGTGCACCATCGCCCAAAGCGGGCAGGACTCCGCACGCCAGCAGCTCCCGGCCGAGGCCGCGCTGGGCGGCGGCGCCGAGAAAATCCTTCTGATCGCCGACTGGACGCCAGCCCCCGTGCTGATCGCGCCCGAGACCGTCTGGCCGGGCCTCGCTGACGAGGCCGGCCTGCTCCGCACCGACACGGTGCCCGTGCCGCCGCCCCGCGCCTGACGCCCTGGGTTCGGTTCGCCTGTGGGAGGGGCTCGCGCCCCGATTTGTCCGCAACCCTGCGGCCCCATCTGCCCCGCTCCCCGCCACCGCCGCGGTTAATCCGCCCGGCGTTCCACCCTCGCCCACCCGGGCCGCGTCCGCGCGCATGCGTCCACCCGCGCACCAGTCTCCTCCTCCTGTCCCGTGCATCATCGCCTTTTTCTCCTCCTGTCAGCTCTGCTCGCCACCTCCGTGCGTGCAGCCACCACCGAGATCCCTGATCTCACCGAAACCCTCCGGCTCGACGACTACCTCATCGAGACCGACCCCGCCACCTTCGACCAGAAGGCCCCTGCCGTCACCCAACAGGTTCTCGGCTCCGACCTGAAGAAACTTAACCTCGCCACCACCGTCGGCGCCCTGCGTAACCTCCCCAATCTCTTCATCCGCGAACGCTTCATCGGCGACAAGAACGCGCCCGTCGGCATCCGCGGCACCTCCAACCGTCAGACCGGCCGCACCGTTTTGCTCGCCGACGGCATGTTGCTCTCCAACTTCCTCGGCAACGTCTT
>JAUPWC010000058.1 GCA_030916665.1 Verrucomicrobiota bacterium | reverse complement strand
TTGATTTTGAGTTCATCACTCAAGGCTCCCGAGCGGCAAAAAAGTCTTCATCGTCCGGCGTGCCCATCTCCTCAAAATCCGGCTCCGTAGCGGCTTGCTGTGGTTTCAGGTGGTCGATGGGGGCGGCAAAATTGACCGGGCGGATGGAGAAGCAGACCGCCAATTCCCGACGCAGGTGGCGGAGTGTTTTCTCGGACATGCCCTCGAACTCGGCTACTTCGATGAGGCTCGTGACATTCCAAACCGAGGGGCCATGCAGTGCGAGAACCAGCGCGACAGCACGGTTTGAGCGCAACCGATGGGAGCGGGGCTCGATCAACCAGCGATGCACCCCGGCGGCCTTCTCGTAATCTGGGCGCTCGGCGATCATGCGGGCACGGCCTCACGGACGGCCGGCACGCGGACGCCCTCGATCTCGGCGGCGAGCACGCGGAGGAAACGCGCCTCTCCGGCGAGCACGCCGCGCTTGTAGAACGGGCGGGCGGCCAGCTCGTATTCAACCTTGATCCCCTGCCCCGGCTCGGCGCGGGTCTCGAGGAAATCGAGCAGCTGGGCCGGTGACTCTGCTTCGCAGTTCCAGAACGCGCTGCCGCCGCGGCTGTCACGCGTAGCGATCTTGAAAACCACTCGGCGGACCGATGGCGCGGCGAACGTCGGCGCCGTGTAGGCGCTGGCCGCCTGGGTGACTACGCCGCCGGTGATGGTGCCGCGGTTCATGTCAGGGGACCGGCTGCCGCAGGCGGTGAGCTGCATCGCGCATGCCCAGCTCGGCGCGCAGCGTGCGGACGCGGAAGCGCAGCATCTCGACGACACGCTCGACCGTGGAGAGGCGGCGCAGCTTTTGCAGCTGAGCGGCACACGCTTGGCCGGCACGGAGCGGCATCGGCGAAAGAGGGAGCGGGATCTGCCCGCTATCATCGCGGGCGCGGGACTTTTGCCAGGCCGAAAACGAGTATTCAAGATCCACCTGGGATTCCTGCAGGGCGGCGAGCTGGCGCTGGGTGTCGAGCAGCGCCGCCATGATCGGGCGATTCTCCGCAGTCAGCGCGATGCCGGCCTCCTGCATCTCGGCGGCCAGCCCCCACCATTCGCGCGCCGGCTGGCCAGGCGGGCATGGCCGGATCAATTCGGGATTTGGAGCGGATGGCTGCATGGGGTCAGGCGCCGGTAAGCTGGCGGCGGGCCTCGGCCAGCGGGTCAAAGCGAACCGCGCCGCCGTCACCATCCATGAGCGGGAGCTCGGTCTGTGGGTCGGGCACGGTGATCTTGCCGCGGCTGGCTGGAGTGAGGCCGAAGTCCTGTCCGAACTTCAGCACCTCCTGAGCTGCCAGCCGGCGCTTTCCGCTGAGGGTGTTGATCCGCCACTGCGCTTGCCCGATCTCGTCGGCAGAGATCGTGCCGGCAGTCATTTTTTCCTCGAGCGCCCGCAGCGCCACGGTCGATTCCTCCAGACGGGCGACTGCCTCGCAATACACGCCGAGCGCCGCACGATCGACGGGGTTGAGCATGCGGGTCGGGCCAAGCTCGCGTGCCAGCATCCGCCATTCCTGCCGCGCCCGGTCGGAAAGGTAGGCCGGTGCCTTCGGCACGGCACTGCGGACATTCGGCTCGCGGCCATTCAATGGCCGGTGCCCGGCGTTGCCTTGCAACACTTTCAGTGCGGTTGGTTTACGGTGCGCAGGCATGGTTCAAAGGGATACCCCGGTGCGGGAAGTGCGGGTGCGTGCGAAAGGGACACAGGACGGTCTATTGGACGTTGCGGAAATCCTTTTGCACTGCCCCCCGGGTTGGTGGGGCCGTCGTGATTCGCGGGGCTGTAAAAATCGGCGATCATCAGGCGGCCCCCTCGCCATGTTTGTCAAAGGAGCGAGTGCCCGCGCCGTTCTGAGCGAAAAAGCGACCGTTGCGCTGGGTTGAGGCGCTGCGCCCGCTCCCGTTTTGCTCGATATAGTTGATCACGTCGGTCTTCCTTTCAGGGGGCAGACTGGCCCATGACCGCGAAGGGTCGGAACTGACTGCGTTGCCGGGATAGAGCGCATCGAGCACCTCACGCCAACGCGCCGGATGATCCGTGGCAGGTTTGGGCGTGGTCACGGCACTGCCTACTTTGGGAGAGCATCCAGGCAGCCAGTGACGCTCGAACCAGCCGCGCTCAACCCCTTCCGGTTTCTTGCGGCGGGCCTTGGCCAGCTCGGCTTCGATGTCCACGCCGGGCCAGTCTTGCCGGACCCTCGCCAGCCATGCCTCGTCTGATTCATCAGAGACCTGAAATTGGGGGCGGGGGGGCCCCTCCCCCCCCTTATTTATTCCCTTCTCAATCCCTTTATGGGCGGAAATTCCGCCCATCTGAACAGGTAAAAACCCACCATCTGAATCAGAAATTCCGCCCATCTGAATTTCAGATGGTGGGTTTTTCCGCCCTTCTGCAGTCGGTCGGAAATTCTCCCCATCTGATAACCGAGGGAGGCCGGGACTCCACAGCAGATAATGGTTGCCGCCCAGCGGGCCGCGGCGGCTCGACGCAATCAGACCTTGGTGGCGCAAACCGGCCAGAGCCAACTTCACTGTTTCAAGGGCCAGATGGCACGTCTTGGCGATATGCTGGACAGATGGGCAGCAAAGCCCCGTGTGCGCATTCCGACAGCGATGCAGATGCGCGAAGACGCGAAAATCTCTTGGGCTGAGCCCCAGCTCATCCACCCACTTCGGCACGAGAAAATCCGGACGTTTCATGCGCACCGGACCTCCCTCTTCTGGATCGCGGACAGCGCTCGCCACTGTGCCAGCAGCCGCTCCGCTTCGTCTGCCTGTCCACTCGCGCGGGCATCCTCGGCTGCGCGGAAAAGCAGCTTCATGCGGCGCGACCTGTCGGCCGTGATGCTCTCAGCACGCGACCGCCCCGGCTCATCACCGAGCACCGTCCGGCGCTGTAGCCCTGCGGACTGTTGTGTGGCTGCAATCAACTCGCCGCGCCTCCGTTGTTCACGAAGCGCCTGAGCGCCTCGACCGGATACAAGTTGATCCTGATACCTGGAATTGTCTGGATCAAGCCGCGCTGCCTCCAGCGCCAGAGCGTTACCTTGGAGACACGCAACGCCTCGCACGCTTCCCGTTCAGTGTAAGCGAGCGGCTCGACACTGTGCGGCGCAGGGAGAATATCCTGCGAACGCAGCGCACTTGATGCACCAAGGGGGCGCGGCTCTTTTCCCCCGCTTGGATTTCCGGCCACTTCTGAGCTATCCCGAATAGTAAGCATTCATCGAGGTGCGTGCTCGTGAGCGCATTCTTCAAGATCAATATTCCGACTGCAGGAAAGCGGGGAAAGATGGGGTAAATCGGCGGCCTATTTACAATATAAACTTTATCACGCGTGAACCGCGCCGCCGAGATCTGACTGCCCGCCGAGCGCCAGATGGGGGAATTTCTGGCGCGGATGCCGAAGGCGACGGGCGCGAAGGGCGTCGGTCCGGCACGCTTCAAAAGCTCACCCTGGCTGCCTGCGCGGCACTGTGCGCGCGCCGATGGTGCGCGTAAACCTTCATCAGCAGCGCGCCGCCGTCCTTGTGGCCAAGCCAAGCCGCGACTGTTGGAATGTCCACGCCCGCTTCGATACACTGCGTTGCGAAGGCATCGCGCAGATCGTGATGCGTGAGACGAACCACCCCGAGCGCTGCGCACGCATTGGAAAGGCTAACAGTGGCCTCCCTCACCGCGCATACCGGCGCGGCAGGGTTCACGTAGGGCTTGCCATCCACCTGCATAGTAGCGCGCTTCTCAGCGCGAGCGCGGAGCTTTTGCAGCAGCCCGCGCAGTGCGTTGGTCATGGGAACGTCGCGCTCGGCGCTGTCGGTCTTGGTGCCCGCCACTTTGATGATGCCACGATCCCAATCCACCCGCGCCCAAGTCAACCGCCCGGCCTCGCCAACGCGCATGCCGGAGTAATTCAGCAAGCGACAGAAATCGGCCGAGTCATGAGCGCTGTTGTCTTCGATGCGCTGATAAACCGAGTTGAGCACTGCGGCCTCGGGCAGTTCGGGCTTGCGCGGCGTCAGCTTCAGCTTGAGCTTCGCACCAGCCAGTGGATTGCCCACAAGCTGGCCGTTTTCAACGGCGATGCTCAACATCGCGCGAATCGTGTCGATCAGCCGATTGATCGTCCCGGGCGAACTCCCGTTGCTCTTGGTCTTGCCGGTGCCATTCACCGGATTCTTGAAGCCGGTTCCCTCGCGCCGCACGCGGTTGCGATACTTCTCCACTTCGTCGCGGGTCACATCCGCGGGATCGAGATTACCGAATCCAGGCCAACTCCGCTTCACCGCCTTGATGTGCTCGATATTTCGCACCTTGGAGCGCGGCGCCAAAGCGACATTATCACGGATACGCGCCTCGAGAATCATGGCCAATTCCCCCATGTTCGCTTCGCCCGCCTTCACATTGCCGGCGGCTTGCCGCGCGCGCTCCGTCTTGGCGCGGTGATCACTCAACCTCAGCTTGGCGACCTTGAAGCTCTCGGTCTTCAACGATACCCATTTTTCCTTGCCGGAGACGGTGAAGCGCCCGTAATACCGACCGCTCTGCGCGTTCTTTAACAGGTTAGGAATACTGGTCTTCGCCCACACCGATGAGCCTTTTGGGGCATCCTTCTGCAAGGTGCTGTCGGCAATGGGCATGTCACTGTAGAAACAGGCCGTAGAAGCGGTGGCAAGTTGATTGGTGTTCTAGTTCATAATCTGTTATTGGTTGGTTGGTTACGGGTCGATAGCTCAATGGTAGAGCAGCGTCCTTTTAAGTCGTTGGTTCTGGGTTCGAATCCCAGTCGACCCACCACCCACTCCAATCTCCCGAAGGGATACCCAATCCGGGATTGTAATTTTCCCCATTTTGGGGAGAGTGCGAACACCTAGTTCCTAGGGACAAATCCCCAAGCAACTCTCTGCCGTGTCCACCAACCAGCCAGTCGCCAAACGCATCGTCATTGTCGAAGATCACACAGCCATCCGCGAGATGCTCGCGGAGATCCTGCGGGTCGATCCCGCCTACAAGATCGTTGGCGAGAGCGGCGAAGGCCACCAGGCCTGCCAGCTTTGCCTGGAGCTGAAGCCCGATCTCATCGTGCTCGACGCCCGGCTGCCCGGGCTCAGCGGCGTGGACATCCTCCGGCGCATCAGCAAGCCGCTCAAGGCGACCCGCGTGATGGTGTTCTCCGCCTACGAAACCCCCGCTCTGGTCCGAGAGATGCTCGAGGCTGGCGCACACGGTTTCGTCGAAAAGACCGCCGGCTTGGGCGAATTCAAGAAAGGCCTCGAAACCATCGCCAAGGGCGGCACCTATTTCGGACCCGGCGTCGCCGCCCTTCTCCGCTCCGTCGTCGCGAACAAGCACACGTCCGAGGGGGTTGAAACCCTCACTGACCGCGAGCGTGAGATTCTGAAGTTGGTGGCCGAGAGCAACAGCACCAAGCAGATCGCCCAGAAGCTGGAGATCAGCGTGAAGACCGTGGACAACCACCGCACCAACCTGATGCGCAAGCTCGACCTGCACGACGTCGCCAGCCTCACCCGCTACTCCCTCGAAATCGGCCTGATCGACCATCGCACGTGACACCCCGAATCGGGCGTTGCCGCGCAACTGTTTAGTTCTTGCGCGACCAAACCCTTTGACCAATAACCACGACACTCTTTCCGCCTTCCAATGAAGCATGTTTCCAAACTCCTAGGCCTCTCTCTTGCCGCCGCCGCCCTGCTCCTCAGCGCGTGCGCCAAAAAGCCCACCCGCGCTCCGATTGACACCACCGCGACGGGTGGCCTGACCGTCAATCCCGACGAGATCGCGATGCCGGGCGAGCAGATCAACCTGGAGAATCGTGACACCGGCCTCTCCCCCGACGCCGCCAACCAGAGCGTTGTCGAGCCGATCTACTTCGCGCTTGATCGTTTCGCGGTCGCTCCCGCCGAGCGTCCGAAGCTCCAGAACGTGCTGAAGTGGCTTCAGGACAATCCTGGCAAAAATCTCGTGCTCGTCGGCCACTGTGACTGGCGCGGCACCGCCGAATACAACCTCGGACTCGGCGAGAATCGCTCCAACTCGGTGAAGCGCTACCTCGTTTCCCTTGGTGCCGATGCCGCGCGCCTCGAAACCCTCTCCAAGGGCTCCACCGAAGCCAAACAGGGCGGCTCTGAAACCGACTGGGCCAAGGACCGCCGCGTGGACTTCATCGAGCTCGTGAAGCAGTAATAAGCTTCTTTCCAGGTTTCAAAATCAAGGCCGCGGATCTTTCCGCGGCCTTTTTTTTGCCTGAAAATGGAGCCGGGGCGCCCTCGCCCCGGTTGGCTCGATCAGTTCAAACCTACCCCTTCGCCAGCAGCTCCAGCGTGCGCTCGGACATTTCAATACCCTTCTTCATCACACCGAGGTGGAAGCTCTCGTTGGGCGCGTGCAGGTTGTCCTCCGGCAGAAAGAGTCCGGGCATGACGGCATCGATGCCGAGCACTTCCTTGAGATCGGCGATCAGCCCGACACTGCCGCCTTCGCGCAGGAAGAGCGGCGGCTTGCCCCAGGTCTCGACCACGGCCTTCTCCAGCGCGCGGAAGCCGCGCGCCAGCACCGGCGACTGGTCCTTCGGCGTGTTCGAGCGGTCCGGCGGGATCGCCACGTAGGGCGTGGCGTGATGCTGCTCGGTGATCTTCATGGTCACGCCCTTCGGACAACGTGCGCGGATGGCGTCGAAGATGACCTGCTTCATGTTCGTCGGCGTCTGGTTGGGCACGAGGCGGCAGGTGATCTTCACCCGCGCCTTGCTCGGGATGACGGTCTTGGTCCCCTCGCCCTGATAGCCACCGCTGAAGCCGTTGAACTCAAGCGTGGGCAGAAACCGGATCGCCTCGAAGGGCGTGTAGCCCGGCGGCGTGTGGAATTCCTTGATGCCGAGAAACGCGGCGTAATCCGCCTCCTTCAGGCCGAGCGTGGCGAGTTGCTCGCGCTCCCAAGCGTGCGGCTCGATCACGCTGGCGTAGAAACCGGGAATGTTCACGCGGCCGTCCGGCGTATGCAGCGACGAGCACAATTCGGCCAGGGCCTGCAACGGGTTCATCAGGACCCCGCCGTGCATGCCGGAGTGCAGGTCGCCCTGCGGGCCGGTCAGCTCCACTTCAAAGGCGAGCATGCCGCGCAGACCGACCGTGACCACCATCTGGTCGGGATTGGGAATGCCGGTGTCGGACAGATAAACAAAATCACCGCGCAGCTTGTCCTTGTTCGCCAGCAGAAAGGTTTTGAAGTTCTGGCTGCCGATCTCC
>JAUPWC010000589.1 GCA_030916665.1 Verrucomicrobiota bacterium | reverse complement strand
TGGGCGAATGGGGCCTCGACGGCATCATCTGCACTGACGGCGGCGGCCTCTCCCACCTCGTCAACGAGCACAAGGCCTACCCCGATATCGCCACCGCTACGGCCGCCTGCATCAAGGCCGGTATCAACCTCTTCCTCGACCGCATCGACGGCGTGAAGGAGGCGCTCGATCGCGGTCTGCTCACGGAGGCCGACCTCGACGCAGCCATCCGCGGTCGCCTCCGCCTCTTCATCCGGCTCGGCCTGCTCGATCCGGCCGACCGCGTGCCCTACGGGAAGATCGGCCGCGAAGGCGGCACCGAGCCGTGGGACGAACCCGCGACCCGCGCCCTCGTGCGCGAGGTCACCCGCAAATCCATCGTGCTCCTGAAAAACGACGGCGATCTGCTCCCGCTTGACGCCACCAAACTCAAGAACATCGCCGTCGTCGGGCCGCTGGCCAACACCGTGCTGCTCGACTGGTATTCGGGCACGCCGCCCTACACGATCCCGCCACGCGACGGCATCGAGGCCAAGGCCCGCTCCGGCGTGCCGCGCGTCCCCGACAGGTTCGGCGTCAAATGGGTCGCCGACCTGAGCGATGTGGCGGTCGAGACCGCGCGGAAGTGCGACGTGGCCGTGATCTGCATCGGCAACCATCCCGAGAGCAACGCGAGCTGGGAAATCCTCACCGAACCCAGCGACGGCAAGGAGGGCGTGGATCGTCGCTCGCTCGACCTGCCGCCGGCGCAACTCGCGTTCATCCGCAAGGTCATGAAGGCCAACCCGCGCACGGTCGTCGCGCTCGTCGCCAACTTTCCTTACACGATGCCGTGGGTCGTGAAGAACGTCCCGGCCATGGTGCAGCTCACCCACGCCAGCCAGGAACAGGGCCACGGGCTCGCCGACGTCCTGTTCGGCGACTTCAATCCCGGCGGCAAGCTCGTGCAGACCTGGCCGAAGTCGCTCGCCGACCTCCCGCCGATGATGGACTACGACATTCGCCGCGGCCGCACCTATCTGTATGCGCAGAAGGAGCCGCAGTTCGCCTTCGGCTACGGCCTGAGCTACACGACGTTCGCCCTCTCCAACCTCCGGACGGCCGACACGCTCGCGCCCGACGGCACGCTCGAGGTGAGCGTGGACGTGGGCAACACCGGCGCCCGCGCCGGCGACGAGGTCGTGCAGGTCTACGTGCGTTACCTGCAGTCCAAGGTCGCCCGGCCCGCCAAGGCGCTGAAGGGCTTCCAGCGGATCACGGTCGCGCCGGGCCAGACCGCCACGGCCACGATCACGGTCCGCGCCGCCGATCTCGCCCACTGGGATGTCGCCGCGCACGCTTGGGTCGTCGAACCCGGCCCCGTCGAGCTCCTCGTCGGCAACTCTTCGCGTGCCGCCGATCTCACGCTGCGCAAGACCATCACCGTGCAATAGAAATCGTGGGCCACTAAAGGCGAAAAAGCCCAAAATACCCGAAGCATGTCATTCTGAGCGCAGCGAAGAATCCAGTGGCTGCTCCGGAGCGAAAACCGGCCACGCACATCCTGCTGGATCCTTCGCTGCGCTCAGGATGACTGCTTGAGGGGTCAGATTCTCGCCACCACGCGAACGACCGGTTCCTTTACCTTGCGGAAGCCGAGCCTTTCGTAGAACTGGACGGCGAAGTTTTCGCGCATCACGTGGAGGAACGGGGTCTGCCCGCGCTGTAGCTGCAAGCGGATGAGCTTGAGCATCAGCCGGCGGGCGAAGCCGCGGCCCTGGAAATCCGGATCGGTGCACACGCCGCTGATTTCGCGCAGGGTGCCCGCGTGCAGGCGCTCTCCGGCCATGGCGATCAGGCGGCCGTTCTCGAAGAAACCGAAATACTCGCCCAGTTCGATCGTGCGCGGCCCGAACGGGCCGGGGTGGGTGAGCATCGCCAGCTCGAGCGCCGGCATCGCGTGTTCCCGACCGAGCGGCACGGCGTCGGGCGCCTCGTCCTTCACCGGCGGCTCGCCCGCCCAGACCATGCGGAACATCGTGGACTCCTCGTCGAGCCTCCACCCGGCGGGCATCGGTCCCGCCCAGTCGCCGCAGTAGAAATGCTCGTCCGCCCCGCAGAACGGCGCCAGCGCCGCGAAATCCGGCTGCGTGGTGTCGGCGAAGCCGAGGATGGGTGAAAACCCCGGCGCAAACCGCCGCGCCCGGTCGGTGCCGGTAGAAAATTTCGCCAGCGGCCCCGACAGGGCGTGCCAGATAATATTGTCGAGGAGGTTGCTCATGCCACCCGGATGAAATCGTCCAGCCGCACGTTGGTGGCGATGTAGGCTTTGAGGGCAGCCAGTTGGTCCGGACCGATGGCCTTGAGCGACTGGACCAAGCCGGCATCCACGGCGCGCAGGGAGGCAAAGTCGCCGCGTTCGAGCATGCCCCTCGCTTCGCCGTTCAACACGAAGGCATGGAAAACGTGCCGCAGCTCGCGGATCTTGGTCGCATCGGACGACCCGGTGGCGAGGAACCGCTCGAAATGCTCGTGGGCGAGTTGCTCGCGGTCGGCGATGCCCGGGGCGAGGCCGAAGATGAATTCCAGAATTTCGCGAAAGCCGGGAAGGCGGTCGCTCTTGAAAAGGTCGCGCACCTTTTCCTGGCTCCAGAACGCCTCGGGGTTGTGGGCCAGCACCTTTTCGAAAAGCGCTTCGGCACCCACCCAGTCGCCGGCGCCCACGGCCTGCTGCAACGCTGGCACGGCCCGCGCCTCGTCGGCAAAGCGTGCGCGGAACATCTCCCGGTCGATCTTCATGCCGTCGGTCCCGACCGGTTCCGCGTTCACCTCTTTCATCGGGTCCGGCGACGTGTTGGTGTAAGTCGTGGGCGGTGGTTCGCCTCCGCCACCCGTGCCGTCGGGACCTTCGCCGGCACCGTCCGGAGCCTTGGGCAGACTCAGCTTCCGGTCGTAGTCGAATTCTTCCTCGAAGAACTCGCAGTTGGCGAAGAAGTCGAAGAGCGCAAAGCCGTCCTTGGCCGCCGTCCGCCCGCTGGCGTCATGTTTGAAGGTGTGCAGCCGGGTGCCGCGACCCTTGATCTGGATGAAATCCGTGGGCGAGAAGATCGGCCGGCCCAGCACCACGTTCAGCACGTCCTCGCAGTCGTAGCCGGTGGTCATCATGCCCACGGTCACGCAGACGCGGGTGCGGCTGGTCTCGTAGTCGCGCAGCTCGGCCGCGCGCCAGCGGGAGCGGCCGTTCAGGTTGTTGTTGGCGAAATCGATCGTCATCTGCTGCGCGCCGGGCTGGTCGCTGGTTACCTGGACGGCGAAGGCCGAGCCGGCACCGTATTCGGCCGGCCAGCGGCGGGTGGCCTCATCATTCAGCAGTTTCACGAGCTTGGTGGCGTGCGTGCGCCGCACGGCGAACCAGATGGTCTTGCCGATCTCGCCGGTGAGCGGGTCGCGCTGGGCGTGGTCGAGGAAGCAGCTGACGAAGCTGGCGTTGGTCTCGTCGGAGAAGAACTTCTTCTCGAAGTCGCGGCCGGTGAAAACCAGTTCCGTCTCCTGGCCGTCCTCGTTGGCCTCGACCTTCACGCTGTAGCCGTCGGCCAGCATTTGCGTGGTGATTTCGGTGCGGGCGTCGAGGGCGACGGGGTTGACGAGGTAGGGCTTCGGCTTGGCGCGGACAGCGTCGAGCAGGCTGTAGCGGAAGGTGGGCGTGCCGTCGTCGCAGCCGAAGGTGCGGTAGGTGTCGAGCAGGAGCCGGCGCTCGAAGGCGCGCGGGTCCTCCTGCCGCTCCTTGTCGTCCACGCCCTTCAGGTAATCGCGGGGCGTGGCGGTGAGGCCGAGCTTGGCGCCGGTGAAATACTCGAAGATCGCCCGGTTGTTGCCCGAGATGGTGCGGTGCGCCTCGTCGCTGATCAGGAGCTGGAAGTCCGTCGGCGCGAAGTCGGTCTGGAACCGGTTCTTGGTGGCGAGGCTTTGGATGGTCGTGACGACGACCTGGGCGCGGCGCCAGTCGTCGCGGTTTTGCTTGTAGATGACGGTGTTGATGCCGTCGGCGGCGAGGTAGGCGGTGAAGTTTTTCCACGCCTGGGTTTCCAGCTCCAGCCGATCCACGAGGAAGAGGATGCGCGTGGCGTTTTCGGTGCGCAGGTAGAGCTTGGCGATGGCGGCGCTGAGCAGGGTCTTGCCCGTGCCGGTGGCCATTTCGAAGAGGAAACGGTGCTTGCCCGGGAGGGCGGCCCGTTGAAGCGCCTGCACGGCGGCGATCTGATAGTCGCGCAGCAGGCGGATCTTCTTGTTCACCGCCACCTCGGCGCGCTCGGTCGGCCCGTAGGCCGGCCATTGGGCGTCCTGGGAGACGGCGATGTAGTTCTCGTCCACCGCGACCGCCGCGAGCCGCTGCGGGTCGGGCCGCCATTCCGCGGCCTTGCCCAGTTGTTCCGCTGGCAGGAAGCGGGAGACCCGCACGGGATTTCCCTGCCGCAGGTTCCAGTAGTAGTGGACCTGGCCGTTGCTGAGGTAGATGTGGCTGACGCCCAGGCCCGCCGCGTAGGCGCGGGCCTGTTCCTTGGCGGCGAGGGGCTCGATGCTCTCGCGCTTGGCCTCGACCACGGCCACGGGCCGTCCGTCGTCGGCCAGCAGCACGTAGTCCACGAAGCCGTCCGGCGCGTGCTCGAAATCCGCGCCGAGGTCGGCATTGGGTGCGAAGGCCTTCTTCTTCAGCCGGTGCTCGCAGACGATGTTCTCGCGCCGTCCGCGCCCGTCGGGGAGGAACCGCCAGCCCGCCGCCTCCAGCAGCTTGTTGATGGCAACGCGGGCCTGGGCTTCGGAAGGCATGCAGGGTCAGAGAAGTTCCAGCTGTTTTGGGATCGGAGGAGGGAAAACGCCGATGATCACCCAAGGATTGGGCGCCCGACTGTGCCATTCGTAGGTGGTCCCGAGGAAAAGGTGAAGGTCTTTGGCGAAGAAATCGTCTTCATACTTGGCGCGAACCTTTTCCAGCACGGTGGCCGGCGGGTGGCCTTTGTCGGCCAGACCCCAGTAGAGGGCGCCGATTTCCCAATCGAGGATACGCATCCGGGATTCGCGCCCCTGCTCGTCGGCGAAGCGATAATAGAAATCCCAGGGCAGTTTTCGCACGGGGCGGAAATCGTCATTGACGGCTTCGGCGTCGAAAAAGTCCCGTTGTCGCAGCTGGGCCTCGACCGCCGCCACTTTCGCCGCATCCCAGTTGGCTTCCTCCGCCGCCTGCCATTCGAAGCCCAGCATCCGGGCCGGCTTGAAGGTCGCCAGCGACACCTCGTCGCGTTTGCCTGCCTCGATCAGCTTCGTGAGATCGGTCCAGACCCGGCCGCGCTGCAGCGCGATCTCCCGGCGCTGCCGCCATTCGCCATCGGTGGGGACCTTGGCGCCCACCGTGATGTCGTTGCGGTCGGCCGGGCTGTGCGACTCAGGGCGCTTGTCCTTGGTCCGCCGCACCAGCGGCAGTTCCACCCAGGTCCATTTGGCGAACTGCTGGTCGCGGTCCATCAGCCGGAAAGGCACCGGGTAGATGCGCACCCACGAGCCGTCTTCCCTGAACCCCGCCGTGCAAACCAGCTCAACGTGGCTTTGCGAAAGGGTCGGATACGTTTTGACGGTGATCAGGACTCGTTCGCGGGCCATGAGGTTGGGGTTACAGGTGCCGGGGTGCCAGGCTGGCACCGCCCAGCCGCTCCAGCGCCTCGGCCACGCAATGGCGGTGGCACTGGCACGGTTCGGCTTCGTAGCAGGTGAGCGCGACCCGATGGCCCTCGGATTGCACCCACTGGGAAATCTTTTGCAGCGCATCGCCCTGCTTGGGCAGGCTCGTGCGCTCGTAGTCGGCGAACAGCGCGTCGTAGTCCGCCTGAGTTTTCAGCTCCCGCCGCTCCTCCGAGGCGATGCCCAGCTCGGGCACATGCTCGTAGCGGATGCCGACGTTTTCGCAGGCCTTGGACAACGTGCTCTTGGCGAAACCGTATTTGCGGCTGAGCGGATTCCTGCGCACGTCGCACAACAGCGTTACCGCATCCTGCAGCAACGCGTTGAGGTAGGCCTCCAGGCTGCGTCCCTCGTAGCCGATCGTGACCACCCCCGGTCCCTTTTGTGCCGGCCGGGCGGCGGCGATGGCGGCGCGGTCGGCCGCGGTCGGGAGCACACGCTCGGCGATCTTGCTGCGGGTGGCGTAGTAGGGAAACCGGCGGTAAACCTCCGCGATCAGCGCATCTCCCCGGCGCGGCTGGCTGGCGGCAAAACGGCGCGTGCGCTCCAGCAACGCCCGCTCCCGCCGGGCGGCGAGCCGGCCCGTCTCCGTCAGCACCCACCGGGCGGCGTCCTCCTCCAGCAGGCCGCGCTCGATGAGCTTCCGCTTGTCGGCGTAGGAGCTGAACGAGAAGCTGCCAAACTGGTAGGGCACGAAATCATAGCTCGGCTCGTCCTCCCACTCGCGGGTGTAGAGGAAGAGCAGCTTCTGCAAATCCGTGCTGGCCGCCACGCCGTCGAGGGCATCGAGCAGGGTCAGCAGCAGGCGTTGGCGGTCGAAGAGCATCCGGGTGCTTGATAGCCGAATCCCCAGCCGAAGAAAGCACCGAAAAAGAAAAACCCGCCACATTTGGGCCTGCGGTCGGAGCGCTCCGGCCGCCTCAGCCTGGCGGGTATGCTGACGAGAGGTTCCGCAGCACCGGTCCGCGTGTCAAGCCGTGCCCCAGAAGCGGGCGAGGGTGCGCTGGATCTTGGCCTCGAAGACCGGGATCAGGCCGCGCACGGCCACGATCCGCGCCGCCTCCGCCTCCAGCTCCGCCACGATCCGCTCCTGCTCGAGCTTCGGGGGGAGGGGGATTTGGACAGATTCCAGAATCTCGATGTTGATGTTCTTCTGCGCCATTTGCGGTGCCATCCGGTCCAGTTCCTCTTTCTTGCCGCGCATCGCGAGTTCGAGATACGGAGCGAGCACTCCCGGTTTCGGAGTGAGACCAACGACTGAGTCAGGAAAGCAGGCCGGGTAAGTCAGGATACCGGTCTCTCCGATGTTTGCGGCAATCGTGATGAGCACGACCGGCGGCTGGAAAAGTTTACTCACCGCCAGCCCTTCTTCGTTCAGGGTCTGCGTGTGCGACACGGGGCCGCCTTTGGAGCGCGCCACGTCACCGGTTTGGATGAACGGATGTTTCCCGCCGTAGAACCGAGGATCGTTGCGTGGGCGGTGCGAGAAACGTCCGCGTTTCATTTCGCAAGCTTCGCCAAGCGGGACCATCGGCCACTCGGGATCAATCGTGAGTTGAGGATTCCAGGCGGCGAGGATTTGGCGGGCGCCGTCGATGACCTGCTGGTAGCCCTCGATCTCCGCCACGATCCGCCGCTGTTCCTCCAGCGGCGGCAGGGGGATTTCAATCTGTCTCAGGTTCGCTTGATTGAGCTTCGGCACCGTGACGCCCGTCACAAACGGCATCAGGTCCATCACGTTCAGCGTCTCGATGAGATAGGTGTCGA
>JAUPWC010000588.1 GCA_030916665.1 Verrucomicrobiota bacterium | reverse complement strand
GGCACGATCAAATCAACAAACAACGGCCTGACCCCGTCCGGCTCCCCCGTCCGGCTCCCGCGCCCTTGCGTTCAGCAGCCGGCCTTCCGCGCTGGTTCTCTTGATCATTCTCGTTCTCTCCCGTTTGGAGGGGTCGAGATTACGAGAAAGAGTAAGAGAATGAGAACGATTGAGGCGACCGCAGACGCCTCAGGAATACACCAGCAGGCGCTGGCTGATGGGGGCGATCTGGTTGTGGTCGCGGATTTTGTTGATCGTGGCGGGGCCGAGGAGCTGGCCTTCGCCGATCAGGAGCAGGCCGTGCGGGCTGTAGATGCCGCTGGCGAGCACCATGCCGGGTTCGAGCTCGTCGAGCAGGATCTCGCGCACGCTGCGCGGCAGGTTGACGAGGTTGGAAACCTTGAGGAAGAGGCGCACGGCCTCGGGGTCGTAGTGCGTGCCGGACTTGGCGAGGAGCTGGTCGATGGCGGCCTGCTTGGGCAGGCCCGACTCGACGTAGCCGACGGCGACGGCGAGGCAGCGCGCGGGCCAGGGGATGTTCTTGCCGGCGAGGGCGTCGGGGTAGCCGCTGCCGTCGAAGCGCTCGTGGTGGCCGCGGATGATCGCGCCGATGGCGGGATCGGAGTCCACGAGGGCGGCGAGGGTCTGGCTGTAAACGGGATGGTTCTGCAGCGTGCCGCGCTCGCGCTCGGTGAGGCTGCCGGGTGACTGGCGGAAGGTGCGGAGCAGCTCGCGCGAGATGCCGATGAGGCCGAGGTCGCACATCCAGGAGGCGGAGACGAGGGCCTGGCTCTCCCCGGGGGAAAAATGCTCGGTCTCGCCCATCTTGGTGGCGAACTCGACGAGGGTGCGGGCCTGGCCGCCGAGCACGGGGTCGTAGGCGGTGAGGATGCGGCGGCAGAGTTCGAGCGAGCTGTCGTAGCGGGTGGAGAGCTGGTGGTTGGCGTCGTCGAGCTTGGCGCGCTCGGTCTCAAGGTCCTTGAGCTTCTGCTCGAGGGCGGCGTTGGCGACGGTGAGCTGGGCGTTGAGTTCCTGCGAGCGGGCCTGGAGCACCTCGTTGCGCACGATGAGGTCGTGGCGCTGGATGGCGTTGCGCACGGTGGCCAGCAGCTCCTCGCGCAGCCAGGGCTTGGCGATGAAGCGGAAAATTTCACCGCGGTTGATGGCCTCGACGATCGTGGGCAGGGCGAGGACGGCGGTGACGAGGATGCGCGAGGCGTTGGGATGGGTCTTGCGGCTCTCGACGAGGAAATCGAGGCCGAGCATCTCGGGCATGCGCTGGTCGGAGATGATGACGGCGAACTGCCGCTCGGCGAGGATGGCGAGGGCCTTGACCGGGCTGGAACAGGCGACCACATGGTAGCGCTCGCGCTCGAGCGTCTCCTTGAGCGCGCCGAGCACCACGGGCTCGTCGTCCACGATCAGGATGGTGTGGGATTGTTCGGTCATGGGGTCGAGGGGGCGGCGGTCGTCGGGACGGGGAAGGGCGGGTGCGAGAGTCGGGCGAGGTGGCGGGAGGTCAGGTAGGCGGCGATGCGGTCGAGGGGAAGCTGGCGCTGGGCGGCGCCGTTTTCCCAAGCGGCCTTGGGCATGCCGTAAACGACGCAGCTGGCCTCGTCCTGGCCGAAAGTGGTGGCACCCTTCTCGCGCAGACGCAAGAGGCCTTCGGCGCCGTCCTTGCCCATGCCGGTGAGGATGCCGGCGACGGAGTGGGGGGCGGCGCCGCAGTCGGCGGCGGATTTGAAGAGCAGGTCCACGGCGGGGCGCTGGTGCCAGATCTGTGGGCCGTCGGTCACGCGCACACGGTAGTGGTCGCCGTGCCAGCCGAGGAGCATGTGGAAATTGCCGGGGGCGATGAGGGCCATGCCGGGGTCGAGGCGCTCGCCGTCCACGGCCTCGCGCACGGGAAACGCGCAGATGCCGTTGAGGCGGTCGGCGTAGGCCTTGGAGAAGCCGGCGGGGATGTGCTGGACGATGGCGATGCCGGGCAGGCCGGCGGGCAGGGCGGTGAGCACCTCGCGCAGGGACTCGGGGCCGCCGGTGGAGGCGCCGAGCAATATCAGCGAGCGCGGGTCGGTGCGCAGCGGGGCGGGCAGGGTGCGGTTCACGACGGCGGCGCTGAAATTGGCGCGCACGCGGGCGGTGGCCGCGGCCTTGACCATGGCCACGAGGCGCGGGCCGAGCGTGCCGAACGAGCTGGAACCGGCGGGCTTGCCGAGCACGTCCACCGCGCCGAGGCGCAGGGCTTCCAGCGCGAAGTCGGACCCGCGCTGCGTCAGGGAGCTGAGCACGATGACGGGCATCGGCCGATGCTCCATGAGCAGACGCAGGAAGGTGAGGCCGTCCATGCGCGGCATTTCCAGGTCGAGCGTGATCACGTCGGGCCGCAGCTCGCGGATGCGGTCGCGCGCCTGGTAGGGATCGCAGGCGGTGCCGACGACCTCGATGGCGGGGTCGGCGCCGAGCGTGTCAGCGGCGATTTTCCGCACGAAGGCGGAGTCATCGACGATGAGGACGCGGGTTTTGCGGACGTCGGACATGGTCAGGAGGCCGGCGGCCGGCGGTAGGTGGCGGGGCGGACGATTTCGAGGGAGTGGCTGATGCCGGTGAGGCTCTCGGAGTGACCGACGAGCAGGTAGCCGCCGGGGATGAGCTTCTTGGCGAGGCGGCGTACGAGTTCCTCCTGCGTCTGCCGGTCGAAGTAGATCATGACGTTGCGGCAGAAGATGACGTGGAAGAGGTCGGGCAGGGGGGACTCGCGGTCGAGCAGGTTGAGCTGGTGGAACGCGAGGTGCGAACGCAGCTCGGAGCGCACGCGGTAGTTGCCGTCCTGGGGGCCGATGCCCTTCTGGAAATATTTCTTCACGGTGGCGGCGGGCATGCGCTCGATCACGTCCTGCCGGTAGATGGCCTTGCCGGCCTGGTCGAGGATGCGGTGCGAGATGTCGGTGCACTGGATGTGCCAGTCCCACTCGGTGCCGAGGGCTTCCTGCAGCGTGATGGCGAGGGAGTAGGGCTCCTCGCCGGAGGAGCAGGCGGCGCTCCAAGCGAGGAAGCGGGGCCAGCGCTCCGTGCGCTGACGCAGGCGCATCTCGGGCACGATGCGCTCGCGCACGAAGTCGAAGTGCGCGTTTTCGCGGAAGAAGAACGTGTGGTTGGTCGAGATCGTGTCGATCAGGTGCGCCAGCTCCTCGCCGGCCTGCGGCGACTGGAGCAGGCGGCAGTATTCCGTCACCGTCGTGAGGTTGGTGGCGCGCAGGCGTTTGCCGAGGCGCGCGGAGACCATCTCGCGTTTGCCGGCGTCGAGACAGATGCGGCTGCGTTGATAGACCAGATTGCGGATGAACTCGAACTCGCTTTCCCTCATAAGGTTTGGGTCCCCCGTCCATCGGCCCAAAGTGCAGGGTATTAAGGACCCATCGTCAAAATAGCGCCGCAACTGCGGAAATCGCTCCGGCAATTTTTGCCTGCGCGGCTGACAGGGATTTGCGACACATCGGACGGGCTGCGGGAGAAAATTTTATCGCGTTGGCCATCAGCGCTTACAGCGGCGCATCCGCTTGCTGGCATGCGGCGTGGTAATGGTCTGCGCATGATCGATCCCATCTTCCAGTCCGAGAATTACCAGGTGGCTAGGAAGCTTCTCGACGCGGCGGCGCTGCGCCAGGAGGCCATTGCCTCCAACATCGCCAACTCCGAGACCCCGGGATACCGCCGCCTCGAGGTGTCGGCCGATTTCGCCGATCAGCTCAAGTCCCGCGTCCAAGCCGGCGACCTGATGGCCGCGAAGGACACGCTCAAGCCCACGCTCGTGCAGGATCCCTTCGCCCGCTCCGTGCGCCCCGACGGCAACTCCGTGGAAATCGAGAAGGAGTTGCTCGCGATGAACAAGAACGCCGTCGAATACGAATTCCTGACGGAGATCGTCTCGGGCAACATCAAGCAGCTCAAGGCGGCCATCACCGGCCGCATCGTCTGATTCCCGCCATGAACCTGATCTCCGGCGTAGACATCACCTCCGGCGCGCTTGCCGCGCAGAAGATCCGCCTCGACATGGTGGCGCAGAACATCGCCAACGCGCAGACCACCCGCACGCCCGAGGGCGGCCCCTACAAGCGCAAGATCGTCTCCTTCGAGAACGAGCTGGTGAAGCGCGTCGGCGGCGCCCCGCTCCAGACCATCTCCGTCTCCGGCATCACGGCCGACAAGGCCCCCGGCCAGGCCGTCTATAATCCGCAGCATCCCGACGCCGGTCCCGACGGCACCGTGCAGATGCCCAACGTCAACCTCGCCTTCGAGATGGTCGATCTCATCACCGCCTCCCGCGCCTACGAGGCCAACCTCTCCGTCGTGTAGAACTCGCGCACGCTCGAGATGTAGACCCTCGAGATCGGCAAGTGACGCCCCGCTGAATCCCCGCCCACATGTCCGTCATCGGCTCCATTTCCCCCGCGGCGATCACCGCCCTCCCCCTCAAGTCTCTCGACGGCGTGCAGAAGCCCGCCATCGCCGCCCCGATGCCCGACGGCATGCGCCAGGCGCCGCCCTCCGCGAGCTTCGGCTCGGTGCTGGAGGGGCTCGTGTCCACCGTCGCCGAAAAGCAGGCCGTGTCCACCGACCTCACCAAGCAGGTGCTCCTCGGCAACCACGACCAGCTCCACCAGAGCGTCATCGCCATGCAGGAGGCCTCGGTGGCCTTCAGCCTCATGGTCGAGGTGCGCAACAAGCTCGTCGAATCCTACCAGGAACTGATGCGCATGCAGGTGTGAGCCGCGCGCCGTTTCCATTCCCTTAACCTTCCTCTTTTTTCCTCTCTCCATCCGGCGCCCGCCCCATGAAGAAATTCGCCCAATCTCTCCTCGATCTCTGGTCCCAGCTCGGCCTCAACCAGCGCGTGTCGCTCATCGTCGCCGCGGTGGCCGTGGTCGGCGGCATGATCGCCGTCGTCCTCTGGTCGCGCCGGCCCGACTACCAGCTGCTCTACGCCCGGCTCGGCGACAAGGATTCGGCCGCCGTCATCAGCCACCTGCAGGCGCAGAACATCCCGCACCAGATTTCCGCCGGCGGCGCCACGGTCTCCGTGCCCGCCGACCGCGTCCACAAGCTCCGCATGGATCTCGCCGGCAAGGGCCTCCCGAGCGGCGAGGGCGTGGGCTTCGAGATTTTCGACAAGGGCCAGTTCGGCCTCAGCGACTTCGTGCAGCGCACCAACTACCTGCGCGCCCTTCAGGGCGAACTCGCCCGCACCATCGGCCAGCTCTCCGGTGTCCGCGCCGCGCGCGTGATGATCGTGCAGCCGGAAAACCGCCTCCTGCTCACCGACAACGGCATCAAGCCCACCGCCTCCGTCTTCGTGGACATGGGCGGCGGCCGCCTCGAGACCGACCAGGTCAACGCCATCCGCCACCTCGTGGCCAACGCCGTGCAGGGCCTCGTGGCCGACCAGGTCGCCGTGGTGGACAACCGCGGTCGCGTGCTTTCCGAGGACCTCAAGCAGGACCCCACGCTCGGCACCGCCTCCTCGCAGATGCGCTACCGGCAGCAGGTCGAGGACTACCTCGCCCGCAAGGTCGAGACGATGCTCGCGCAGGTCATCGGTCCCGGCAATGCCGTCGTGCGCGTCTCCGCCGAGATCGAGACCGAAGCCACCACCATTTCCGCCGAGGTCTATGATCCCGAGGGCCAGGTCGTGCGTTCGCAGACTTCCACCGAGGACATCAACACCTCCAGCGAGACCCGCAGCGGCGGCGGCGCCGTCGGCGTGAGCGCCAACGTGCCCGAAAAGGCCGGCTCGACCGAGGGCGCGGCCAACCGTCCCGTTTCCAACAGCGAGCAGAACCGCAAGAACCGCACGACCACCTACGAGATCAACCGCACCCTCACCAACACCACGCGCAACCCCGGCTCGATCAAGAACGTGACCGCCGCCGTGCTCGTGGCGCAGCGCCTGCCCGTGGTCCCCGCGTCCGCCACGCCGCCCGCCGAGGGCGCCCCGGCGCCGCAGCCCGTGCCGCAGCCGCGCAGCGCCGAGGAGATTGCCACGCTCCGCCAGGTCGTCGTCAACGCGCTCGGCCTCAAGCCCGAGCCCGGCCAGTCGCTCGACACCATCGTCACGCTCACCGAAGTCCCCTTTGCCGCCGAACCCGTCTCCGAGCAGATCCAGGCCATCCAGGCCGAGAACAAGTGGCAGGGTTGGATCGAGGCCGGCAGCCGCTGGTCCGCCGTCGCCGGCGCCGGCATCGTGCTCCTGCTCTTCCTCCGCATGCTCTCGCGCCAGAAGCCCGAACCGGTTCCGGTCGAGGTGCTCCAGATGCCGCCCGATATGGCGGCCCGCTCCCTCCAAAACGGCTCCGCCGTCACCCCCGAGATGCTCAACGAGCTGATCAAGCAGAAGCCCGTGAACATTGGCACCGCCCTCCGCGACTGGGTCGGCACTCCCGCTGCCACCAAGAACAACTGACGCCCGAAGTCTCCGCCCCTGAACCGCCATGGCTGACATCGATTACAGCAAACTCAACCGCCACCAGAAGCTCGCGGTCTTCCTGATCAGTATCGGGCCCGAGTCCGCGGCCCAGGTGTTGAAACAGTTCGACGACATCGAGATTGAGAACCTCAGCCGCGAGATGGCCACGCTGGAGATGATCCCCGACAACATCGTCAAGCAGGCCATGGAGGAGTTTTCCTCCGTGGTCGCCAGCAGCGTGCAGGCCGCCACCGGCGGCATCAGCTGCGTGCCGCGCACCCTGGACCTCGCCAAGGGCGACCACCGCGCCTCGGCCATCGTCGGCCGCG
>JAUPWC010000057.1 GCA_030916665.1 Verrucomicrobiota bacterium | reverse complement strand
TCCCGTGGGGCAAGGTCGCCGTCGGCGGCGGTGTCGCCGTGGCCGCGTACCTGGCCTGGAAGAAGTGGATGAGCTGATGAAGCCCCGCGCAAGCACGAGGGACATGCTGGACGCCATCGAGCATGCTGACGTTGAGGGCGACCAGGAGTGGACCCTTGACGACTTCAATGTGTTGCCTATGGGGCCGCAGCCCATGTCTCGGGTCCTCAGTTACGACGACAGCGCGGCATGGCTGGATGTCGACCCTCGAGATTTCGACGGCCTCAGCCCCGAGGAGCGTTTGGCAGAACTGGCATCGTTCCGGGGGCCGGAATGGGCTGCGCGCGCTGCACAATGGGTGGCTAACGGCGTACCGCCGATCGTCGTGATTGATGCGCCAGTAGGGGACCCCGAGCACTTGTACCAGCAGATCGGGGACGGTCGAGGGCGCGTTAACTTTGCGCTGGCCATGGGCCTAAAAACGCTCCCCGTTGTCATCTTGAAGTGGAAACACCCCTTGACACGCGCAAACCCCTCCCTCAAGCCCCACAGCATCTCGACTCAGGCCGCCCGGCTCCTCGCCGGCGACATCGGCTTGAAGGGGCTCCGACCCGACGAACTCGAGGCTTTCCGGCGCGGGCTCGAGATCGAGCACGAGCACTTCGGAAGCGTAAACGGGAGCTGGAACACGATCGCGAAGATCACCGCCGACCACCTGGACGAAGATCCCGACTACTACACGAAGTTGGACTATTGGGAGGCCTACGCCTCCGAAGTCGACCTCGAAGACCTCTGAGCCCGTCCGAAAAGTAAACCGCCGTCCGAAACCGCGCCGCGTCCGTACTATGCCGCATGGCCTACGAACGAACCGGCATCGGCGCCCTCACCACCTATACGCCTCCCGCGCGGCAGCCCACAACGCAGTCCAAGGCCAAAGCTGCCTCGGGCATCTCCGCGTCCACGGCCAGCAGCCAATACGGAAAAACCGCACCTCCGCCCCAGGCGCAGCTGCAGATGCAGTCCACGGTGTTCAGCTCGACCCCGCCCCCGGCGGCCGGCGGCGTTCTGGCAACGCAGAGCGTCCAAGTCCAGGTGCAAACCTCCGCTCCCGACTCCGACGCATCGGAGCCGGCACCGGTGGCCCAGGCCAAACAGGTCGTGGTCTCGGTGGCAAAGAAGCCAACGGCAGCCAAGCAGCAGACCCTCCAGCAGAAGATCGACGCTTGCCGTCGGTCGCTCGCGTCGGCCAGCCTCGAGCAGTTGGTAGGCCGAAAGGCCTTGCTGGGTGCCCGAGCCAAAGAGGCCCAGGCCCGCGCCGCACTCGCGGACGTGCTGAAGTCCGCCGCCGACAAAGACGTGCGAATGCAGACCCTGCGCATCCAGGCCCTCCGGTCGGACCTCGCGGGCATCGTGAAGCTCCGCGTGGCCGCGTTCCAACGCGTCGGGAAAGCGGACAAGAGCGTCTCGGACCTCAAGAAGGCTCTCGCGGTCCTGATGGCCGCCATCCCGGCGCCGCCGGCCGCTGACCCGGTCGCCGTCCAGATGGAGGCGAACGTCAAGTCCGAAGAGGCCACTGTGAAGGCCGACGAGGCCAAGGTCGACACCGCAGTCGCCGACGCCGACGCAAAAGCCGCCGACGCCGGCCTCCCCACCTCGGGTCAGGATGCCGCCGCCGGTGCGGACGGTCCGCCCGGAATGCCCATGGGCATGATCGCCGCCGGCGCCATCGTCGGTGGGTTCGTACTCTGGAAACTGTTGAAGGGCTGAGGAACGCATGTCACGGAACCAACGCTCGTACAAAATGCAGACCATCGACGACATCGACGATGCCGACACCATCATCGAGGGCGAACTCGTCGACGACGGTATGGGCAGCGTGTGGGATGACCTCTGGTCCGCGGGCCAAAGGGTCGTCAAGGACACCACGAAGGCAGCCACGGGCTCCGCGTCGGACCAACTCGACAAAGCCCTGCGCTCCAGCCAGTTCAGCGCCGTGCTCGACGCCGTCGAGGGCAAGGCACGCGAAGGCGTGCAGAAGGAAGTCAAAGCCGCGCTGCCCACCCTCGTGGTGTGGACCGTCGCCGGCGGAATCGTTGGCGGCATGGTCGCCGACAAGGGCGGCAAGATCGGTTCGACCGCCGTGATCGCTCTGGCAATGTGGATGGGCTACCAGCTCGTCACCAAACCGCCAGAGAAGAAGTGAGTACAATGGGTTTCATGGACTTCTTCAAAAAGACACAACCACGCAAGAACCCGGTGAAGAAGAATCCGCCGCTGCGCAAGCATGTCAAGCAGGAACCGGCTGAGGTCATCCTCCGTGAGATGATCGAAGAGCACGGCATTGCCTGCGTGCTCGAGGCCCTGGCCCAGGAAGTACTGGCCGCCGGCGAAGAGCAAGGGCTGTCAGAAGAAGACGCCGAGGAAGTCTCGGTGCAGTTGTCCGAACTCGTTGAGTTCTGTTCTGGTCCCGACGAGGACGAGGACGAGGACGAAGAAGACGATGAGGATGACGAGTCCGAAGAGGAAGACGAACTCGAGCCCGACGAAGAGGACTGATGCCCAAGCTCCGCGACCCAGCATTCGACCCCATGATCGCCCCCACCTCGGCGGGCCTTCATCCACATTTGCTCCGATCCGGCGAAGAGCGCGGCGGGGAACATGCGGGGTACGAGCACTCCGGCACCGTCAACCGCCAGCTCCAAGCCCGTGACGCCCAACTCGCGGTCGTGAAGCGTAGCCTCGGTGAGGCGCAAGCCGCCCCCGGCGCGCAGCAACCGACCGGCATCATTGACTGGGCCGCGCAACACCCGTTCCTGGTAGCGGGCGCTTTGCTCGGCGCGGCGTGGCTGTACAAGCGCGGGCTTGAGGGCTCCGAATTCGGCGAGGTTCGCGAGAACCCCGGTCCCGCCCCGTCGATGGCCCCGGTCATCGTGATGGCCCCGCTCGCCGGCGGCCAGTCGGTCCAAACTTCGAGCCCGGCCCCGGTGGCCGAGTCCGAAAAGAAAACACGTCGTCGACGTACGAGCCAGGCTCGCGACGCAAAGGGTCACTACCTCACCGCGGGAACGCGAGCAAAGGCAGTGACCGAAGGTAGCAAATGAACACCAAGAAGGTGGTCGCAACCGTCGCGACGTTCCTGATCGCACCGCGCATCGTCAAGGCAGTAGCCCCAGTCACCGTCGATCCTCCCAAGATGTCGACCGCCGAGCAACAAGCCTCCGCCGCACGCGTTTCGGGGATGGCGACGGACATCCGCGCAGGCTTCGTCGGCCTCCTGGCCACCACCGGAGTCTGGATCTTCTGGGACAAAATCAGCGGGAGCAAGAAATGACGTACTTCCTCGGAGCCGCGGAACTCAGCCCGGCAAAATCCCTTCAGACGGAGCTTAAGCGGCTCGGTTTCTACTCCGGGGCCATTGACGGCGTCATCGGCAAAGGCTCCATCGCGGGCTGCGCCAAGTGGACGCGCGCCATCCTGGACATGATGTCGGGCTGGTCGTCTTCACTCAAGGGTACCTCGGGCGACGTGTGGTCCGGACCGCTGGCGACGTTCGTGAAGAACTCTCGGCCCAAGGTCGACGTGGCCGAGACGCAGAAGGACCTCGCCGCCCTCGAGCGTGTCCGGGCCGGCGCCGCACAGCTCATGCAGAGCGCCATCCGAGACACCGGCGTTACCCAGAGCCAGGCCGGTCAGGCCTTTCTCAAGGTCTCCTTCAACGTCCCATCGCGCGCGGCCACGATCGCCCCAGCGTCCGACCTATCCCCGCTCCCAGGCGACCCGACGGCCCCCGATGCGGGCAGTGCCGGATTCTCACTGCCCGGCGGAAGCGTCACGTTGCCGGTCGTCGGCTCCGTCCCAGTCCTAGCCCTCGTCGCCGCGGTTGGCCTCGTCGGCTTCATCGTCACGAGGAAATGAAGTGAAACCGGTGACGCATGTATCATCGTTCTGGGTCGGTGGCAGAAACACCAGCGCATACTCCCCCGGAGTTTTGAACTTGCGGCGGCATACATCAAGCAGCACATTCCGGGCCGCCTCTGCGTTGTCCGAGTGCACGGTGGCGGATGTCGAATGATTGAGCTGAAATCTGAAAAGCATGGAACCTCCAAAGAAAGTGTAGCGAAGTAACCGCATGTCACACTATGTAGGCGTCGGCGACGACCTGAAAAAACTCGAGATGTCCCTGGCTAAAACCAAGGCGGAACTGGCGAGAGCCCAGGCAGCCGCGTCCGGCTCGTCCGGCGGAAGTTCGGCCGGAGCGTCCGACGGTATGTTCGGCATGGATACCACGACGCTGGCGATTGCCGCCGCGGCCGTTGGCATCATCGGGTACGCGGTCTGGAAGAAACGAAAGAAGGGCTGAATCATGGCGTCGATTTTTGACCGAAAGAGCCACGGCCTCGGAGCCATGGCGACGGACTGGGTTCCGAAGCACACCAAAGAGAACGACAGCCTCGCAGCCCTTGCCAAGGGCTACGGCGTCAAGGCGGCCGAGATCGCGTCGCAGAACGGCGTCAAATTCGACACCAAGGCCATCCAGGCGTGGGTCAAGGCGTCGGGCGGCCGGGTCCTCCCGTTCGAACCCAACAGCCACCCCTTCCCCGACAGCAACGAGGGCTGGGCCGTGTTCACGTCCTCGAGCGTGATCAAGCTCCCCGCCAACGCCCGCCTCGACGGTGAGCCCGAAGTCAACGTCGCACAGGCCTCAAGCGCCGTGCCCCTCACGCGGGAGCAGGCCAAGGCCCAGGCCATCGAAGCGGCCAAGGCGAAGGCCCGTGCCGCCGCCGAGGCGCGCGCGGCCACCGGTGCCAAGTCCCCCGACATGGGCGGCTTCGGAATTCCGAAAGTGGCGCTGATCGCCGGGCTCGGAGCCGCGGTGCTCCTCGTGCTCAAGAAAATGGGAAAGATCTGATGTCGTACGTACTCGGTGAAGTCGGAAACGAAATCCAGGCCCAAGCCGAGGACGCCGCTGGTCAAGCATCTGCGGGCATCTTCGCGGCAGCCGGCGACGCCGCCGTGAAGACGTCGGCTGGCATCTTCTCGACATTCGCGCAGGGCATCACGGACGCCGTGTCCGGCAAAAAGCCCCCCAAGAAGAAAGCACCACCGAAGGCGCCGCCGGCCGGCAACCGCACGCTCAACCTGAACATGCCGAACAGCTCCGCGCTGCTCAACTTGCGGACACCGGCACCCCCACCACCCGAGACCGGGCCCAACAAGATCGTGATCATCGGGGCCATCGCCGCCGTGGCCGCCGCTTTTCTGCTTCTGAAATAACAGGAGGACGGACGTGTCCTATTACTTCATCGGGGCCGTTCCGACCTCCCGCAAACCGTGGACCCTCCAGGAAATCCTGGCAGTAGTGAACATGGCCGGGGCCAAAGCCCTGGCCCCGATTGGGCCTGTGATCGACGCCATCCCGTTGGTGCCCACCGGGATCAAGACCAAGTTCAAAACGCGCCCGTATGACGCCCTCGTGGACATCCTCGACCCCATCGAGGACGCCCTGGTGCGCGTCACAAAACGCATCAACCGCACAACGGGCAAGATGACGAGGAAGATTTTCCTCACCAACGTCGACATGCGCCAGGTCGACGAGTGGCCGGCGGCGGTCCGCGCGAAGATGGACACGTCGACAAAGAACGTCATCCGTCGCCTGTTGACCCTGAACCACTTCATCGCCTTGTTCTGGGACGAGCCCTTGCTCCTCGCGGCCGAGATGAACAAGGAAGGTCACGACATTGCGGACGGTTTGGGCGTCTCCGTGGCCAAGAAGTTCGGCCTCAACACGGCCCAAGCCAAGGGCGTCGTTGCGCTGATGCATACAGCTACGCCCGTGCAGCCGGCGCAAGTCTTGGCCATGGCCAAGGCCGGCACCGCCGCCTGGTCGGCGGCCGAAAAAGCGGCGCGAGACGCCGCGGCCGGGGCCGCGAAAATCTTCGGACTGGGTGACGGCGGGATCGTGTCGGTTCCGGCGTCGGTGTGCACGGCAGCGATCGTTGAAATCGCCGCCGCCGGTGGCGTCACAATCCCGCCCGCAATCGCATCCCTCCTCGGGTGGATCCTCGCGGGCGTGCTGGGCATCGCCGGCACCGCCGTGACGACGGGGATCACCACCATGTCGGTGAATTCCAAAATTCTGGCCCAGGGTGAGGCCGACGCGATGCGCTTGCAAGCGACGCCTCCCGTCGTCAACGTGACGCCAGCGACCCCGCCCAGGCAAACCCCCGCCCCCACCAAATCCCAACCCAAGTCGAAGACGACCTCGATGCTTCTCCTGGCGGGAGCCGGAGCCGCGCTCGTCCTCGGGGCACCCATCGCCGTGCCGATCGCGGTGGGTGCACTCGCGATCATCACGCTCAAGAAGTAGGCAGTCATGTCAGCAACCGGTCAAGGCGGACTCACACAGATTTCTGTGACGCTCGCGGCGGCAGGTTCCGCCGGCAGCAAGTACACGTTCACCCACAACGTCGGCCGCGCGTTGCAGATCGCCACGGCCGTCGACGCCAACGGCAACACCATCACCGGTGTGACGGTCCTGCAGACGTCGCTGAACGCATGCGTCATCCAGAACCTCACGTCTTCGAGTCAAGCGGTCCTCGTCACCCTGCAGTGGGAGGAGCTGAGCACCAAGCTCAACGTCGTCAAGACGACCGACGCCCGCATGACGAGCGGCACCACGGACGCGACGCCAGTACTCTACGTCGCCACGACGGGCTCGGACACCATCGGCGACGGCAGTCAGTCGGCACCCTTCGCGACGATACAAAGAGCCCTCGACACCTTCCCGGTCCCCGTGCCCGCAGGTGCGGAGATTCAACTCGGTGCGGGGACATTCACAGCGCCCACGCGGTGGCCCAGCGCCATCCTCGGGTTGAACATTTTCGGCGATCGCAGCCAACCGACGATCAGTCTCTCCGGGAACACGTGGGCGCTCGTCGCCGGGACCACATCGCGGTGGAGGTCCAATGTCGGAGCGTATTCGGCAACGATCGGCCTAGGCACGCATTGGGTTGAGCACTCCTTCAACTTCGGCAGCGGCATCATGTACCCGTTGGCAACGGCCACTGTCGCTTCCGCCAGCCCAAACATCGATTCGTACTCCAACCCCAGCCTCGGCGGTTTCGTGCCAGGTGTCGCGGTACACCCGTTCGTGACCTCCGTCAGAACAGCCGTGAACTCCGTTCTGAGTACCGCTTCAACACTAACCGTACCAAGAAATGTGCTGTTTGTGGGGTGTACGCTCACGAATGCCACGGCTTTCATTGCCGACGTAAACGTCAATTCCGGCTTCCTGGGCTGCCGGGCTTTGGGGGGCGGACCAGTAATAGGCGGTTATGGCGGGACCGCCAATTTGATAAGCTTGAACGCCGGAGGAACGGCGCCAACATTTATGTACGTTGGGCGACAATCCGGAGCCGCGTTTTTAACGCTGCAGGTGTGCGCCAGTCAGGTAGACGCTACCTTTTACGCCTCCCCCGCCAACGCCACTTTATCTGGACTAATTTCCGGGACGTCAGCCGTCGGGACAGAAGTAATTGTCAACAGCGGCACGCTAGCCCTGGGGGACGCCAATTCGGGGCTAGACTGGGAAGACAATCGAGCAGTAGTTTGCATAAGTGTGGCAGCCGGGGCACGGGTCACGCAGGCCACGGCAGTCAAGGTAATCGGCACCGGTCGAACCCGGTTCATGAACCTTCTGGGCCCGGGCTCATCTTTCGAGCGCACCGCCGGCACCATCACCGGCGTCATCTCCGGAATTCCTGTCATCCTCACCAATGCCAGCCAAGCCATCGGCATCAAAGCCGCGGCCAGCGGCACCCTGACGAACGGTAGCACCCCCGGCAACGAGATCACCGTGGGGGGCAATGCCGTGACCACCTTTGCCGCCCAGCCGACCACGGACGTGGGCGCAGCCGCCCCGCAGTTCTGCCGCGCGACGTGACGTCGACTAAGAACGGCAACTATCTTTTCCAGCCCCGCTAAGAACGGCCACGTTTTTAGCGCCCCAGCCCGCCCAAGTCTGGATACACTGCCGTATGAGCGTACGATACCGGCGCCGGCAAGCCGTCCCGACGAACCGGATGGGGCACTTCGAGGGCTCGAACGTCCCGCTGCTGTTTTCGGCCCTGGATGTAGACTCCGGCATCTTCAACCTCACCTCGGACTTGACCCTCAACGGCCAGACCGTCGCGCCCACGTTCCGGTACGAGGGCCTCTCCGCCTCCGTCGCCTCCTGGCCCGCGATCGTGGGCAACACCCTGCCAACCTTCAGCGCCGGCACCGACCCCACTATTGGGGACCTCACGCCGTTTACGAAGGCCGGCGAGTCATCCGTGTACTTCCAGGCGGGCAAGGGCTACCAGTACACCAACAACACCTACGCCGACATCACCGACGACAACGCCGACGTCGTGTTCGAGG
>JAUPWC010000587.1 GCA_030916665.1 Verrucomicrobiota bacterium | reverse complement strand
TGACGATGGCGCTTTCCTTGCCCTGGCGGTAGACGAACTGGAGGCGCGTGACGGGGATGAGGGACGAGGCGGGGGCTGGAGAGCCCGGACCGGGGTCACCGACCCCGGCAACAGCGGAGGAGCGGGGTGGGGGCACCCGGCCTCCATGAGAAACCGCGATCAGGTCCTTCAGCACGTTGCCGGCGCCCACGCTCGGCAGCTGGTCGATGTCGCCGACGAGGAGCAGGTGGGCGCGCACGGGCACGGCCTGCAGGAGCGCGGCGGCGAGGCGCGTGTCGAGCATCGAGGACTCGTCCACGATGAGGAAGTCGGTGGCGAGCGGCTTGGATTCGTTGTGCACGAAGCCGCCGCCGGCCGGATCGTAGGCGAGCAGGCGGTGAATGGTGGACGCAAAGCCGCCGGTCGTCTCGGCGAGGCGTTGGGCGGCGCGGCCGGTGGGGGCGGCGAGGGTCACGCGCGCCTTCTTGGCTTTCAGGATGTCCACGAGGGCGCGGAGGATCGTGGTGTTGTGCGTCACCACGTAATCGTTGGTGACGTAGAGGCCAGATGCGGAATCGACCGAGATACAGACACACTCCTGCGGCTCGGTCGGGGTGATCGAAACGATGCGCACGCGATGAGCGAACCGCTTGCGCGGCTTGAGACGCACCGTGCGCCGCTTTTTTCGGGAGAGTGTGAACAGACTGGCCGTGTCCGCATGCTGGACCAATACGGTGTAGGCATCCCGACCGGCCTTTTTTTTCCCACGGTAGGTAAACGTGGTTTTCTTGGTCGCGCCCAAGTTCGCGATGCAACCGACCGACCAGGCGAGGGCTTGGAAATCCTTCGCGAGACGGTGGGAACAAGAGGAAAAGGAGACGTTGCCAAGTTTGTCCACGGTGCCGTCGGTATCAAGCAGACCGCGGAGCAGCTCCATGCGCTGGGCGTATGACGCCTTGAAATATTCGGGAGGAATGAACTTGGCTTCGGAATTTACGGCCAGACCGAGACGCACGATCGCATCGCGCAAGGGGTTCGGACGGCCCTTGCCGCCCGCGACAAGACGATAGGTTATGGTTGGAACGCCGTGCAGAGTTACCGGTTTGAGCCGGATGCCCAGCGGGGCGACAAGCTCCGCCACGCGCGCGTGCAGCTCCTGATCGGTGGTGGTGAGTAGCACGGCGTCGCCGAGGTTGCCGTCACCAATCAAAGCTCCGAGCACGTAGGGGTCGCAAGGCAGGGCAAGGTCTGGAAGGGCACCGCAAGGCGTGAGCAACGGCACGCCCATGCGTTCGTTTTCCGAGCGCTGCTCGGTCAGGCGGCGTTGCACGTAAGAGAGAGGCACGATACGCCAGCCACGAGACCGGATTTTTTTTTGCTTCACCGGGCTCCAGACGGAGGTGCGTGTCCACACCTTCCACAGGTGGTCCCCGCAGCATTCGCACGATCGTCCATCACTGAAAGTGACACGAAAGACGGGCTTAATGCCTTGCGGATGAATGCTGCGAACGCGGGCGACAGGCCCTTCGGCGGTGATAATCTCATCGCCCGGTCGGAGCTGGCCGATGCGGCGGAAGCCCACCGGCGTGAGCACCAATGCGTGAAACGGCTGCGCTTTGCCCGTGCCCGGCCCGCCGGTGAGGATGGTGAACTTGTGGGCGAGCGCGTGGGAGATCGCGACGGACTGGAGCGGGTGAAACTCGAAGCCGGCTTTGTCCTGCGCCCACTTCACGGCGGCGTCGATCTTGATGGCCGGCAGGCCGGAGGGCACGGCGTTGAGGCGATGAACGACGGCGGCGATCTTGGTTTCGAAGCGGTCGTTGTGAGGGAGCTGGATGAAGGCGTTGGCCTGGCGGACGAGATCCTTGGCCTGGATCAGGGCGGCGACGCGGGCGCGGACGCGTTCGGCCGAGGTCTCGAGCATCGTGGCGGCGTGGGTGATGAGGTCCTCCTCGGGAAAGGCGGTGTGGCCTTCCTCTTCCAGGGTTTGGAGCGCGTAGATCAGGCCGGCGTCGAGGCGGGGCGGGGCGTCGTTGGCGAAGCCGAGGTTGATGGCGAGGCGGTCGGCGGTCTTGAAACCGATGCCGTCAATCTCGCGGGCAAGCTTGTAGGGCTCGGCTTGGATGATCTTCTGCGCGGCGGCGTCCCACTTTTTCACGATGCGCACGCACTGGGCGGTGGTGACACCGTAGGTCTGAAGGAAGATGTGCACCTCGCGCAGCGTGCGCTGCTCGTCCCAGGCCTGTTTGATGGAGGTGGCGCGGACCTTGCCGATGCCGGGGACCTTGCGGAGTTTGCCCGATTCCTCGCTCAACACGCGGAAGGTGTCGGTGCCGAAGGCGTCCACGATCTTGTTGGCGTAAACCTTGCCGATGCCGGGCACGAGGCCGCTGCCGAGGTATTTGCGGATGCCGTAAACGGAGGAAGGGAGCTCGCTCTTGAAGGTGACGACCTTGAACTGCGCGCCGTGCTGCGCGTGCCTGGTCCATTCGCCGGAGAGCTGGAGCGTTTCGCCGCACTGCACGCCGGGCAGCGGGCCGGTGATGGTCACGCGCGCGTCGGCCCCTTTCACGCCGTCGGGTTTGAGTTCCGCGATGGTGTAGTGGTTCTCCTCGTTGAAGAAGATGATGCGCTCGAGGACGCCGGTCAGGGTTTCTGCAGGGGAGGCCGCCACGGATGAGTCACGATGCAGGGAAAGGAATGGCCATAAAAAGCACAAAATACGCTGCGAGTTGACCGATCGGCCAGCCCCGGGCAGCTTGCGGCCGATGCAAAACCAGACCTGGATCTATGCGGCGGCGGGCTACGATGTGGCGTTGGCCATGTTCCACCTGGGTTTCTGGCGGCTGTTTCGCTGGCAGGAGGAGCTGCCGAAGCTGCACCCGGTGAACCGCGGGGTGATGCAGGTGTTGAACATCATGCTGATGGCATTCCTGCTCCTGCTGGCGGCGGTGCTCGTGCTCAATGCGGCCGAGCTCACGGCGACGGCGTTGGGCCGTCTGTTGCTGGGCGGGTTGACCGCCCTGTGGGTGCTGCGTGCAATCCTGCAGCCGTTGTTCTGGAAAGAAGTCCCGAAGGCGACCAACGCCGCCTTCATCTGCCTGTTCATGCTGGGGGCCGGGCTGCACGCGCTGGCTTTCGGGCCGGGGGCGTGACGCTGCGGGCATAAAAAAGCCCGCCGGGGTGCGGCGGGCCGAAAAGAGCGGGGCGGAATCAGGGCGTGGCCGGTTTGGCGGCGGCGCGGGCGTCCTCGACGAGTTTCTGGATCTTGGGCATGAGGGACTGCTGCATGCCTTGGATGAGGGGCATCATCTGCGCCATCACCTGCGGCTGCTTGGCCATCATGGACAGGCCCTCCGGCGACTTGAAGAAAGCGACCATGGCCTTGAGCTCAGCTTCGCTGTAAACGGAGGCGTAGATGGCGTCCATCTTGCCGACCATGGCCTTGGCCTCGCTCATGGAAAGGTCGAGGATCTTGCCCTGCAGTTCCTCGGCTTGCTTGATCTGCTCGGGGGTGGCGGTGGCGGGCAGGCGGGTCTGCTGCGCGGCCATCTGTTTCATCTGGGCGGCCATGCCGTCGAACATCTTGTCGGCCTGCATGGCGCTGATGGCTTCGCGGGCGAGGGCCAGCTTGGCGGCGTTGTCTTGGGCGAATGCCGCCGGGGAAAGGGCGAGCACCGCGAGGAGGAGGAGCGATTTTTTCATGGGGGTGGAGCATGCCGGCTGGTGGCCCCCGGCCGGCGGTTGAAAGCGGAGGTTGCGGCCTGTCGGGGCGCGCTGCAATCTCCGAACCGTTACAAGACCATGCTCGCTTTCGAGGATCTCAAATTGGGCGACCGCTACAACACGCCGGAACATACCGTGACCGCGGAGGAGATCATCGACTTCGCGCGGCGCCATGATCCCCAGCCCTTCCACACCGACGCCGAGGCGGCGAAGGCAACCCACTTCCGCGGCCTCGTGGCCAGCGGCTGGCACACGGCGGCGATCAGCATGGGCCTCATGGTGCGTGGCGAGATGCCGTTGCGCGACGGTGTGATCGGGCAGGGCGTGGAGAACCTGCGCTGGCCGCGACCGGTGAGGCCCGGCGACCGCCTGCGCGTGGTGATGGAGGTGGCCGGCCTCGAGCCGCACCCGGTGCGCACGGAATTCGGCAACCTGAACCTGCGCTGCCGCACGCTCAACCAGGACGGCAAGGCCGTGCAGGAGATGACGGCGAACCTGTTGATCGCGCGAAAGCCGGCGACCTGACTTTATGCAAACCGCCGCCACCGTCCTCACCGTCCTCGTCGCCCTGCTGCACGTCTGGTTTCTTGTGCTGGAAATGTTTCTGTGGACGAAGCCGCTCGGGCGGCGGGTGTTCAAACTGACCGAGGAGAAGGCGCAGGTCACCAAGGCGCTTGCCGCGAACCAAGGGCTCTACAACGGGTTTCTCGCCGCGGGGTTGGGTTGGGGTTTGTCACTGGGGGCGGAGGGCGAAGCGATCCGGCTCTTCTTCCTCGGCTGCGTGATCGTGGCGGGAATCTTCGGCGCCGCGACGGTGGGCCGGAAGATTCTGTTTGTCCAGGCGCTGCCGGCGGCGTTGGCGTTGGCGCTGAGTTGGGTGGGGTGAGGGTGGAACGCGTTGACCCCAACGCGTTCGGATCGGGCAGGGCGGAAAGCGCGTTGAGGTCAACGCGCTCCACCTCAGAATCCCAATGCGCGGGCAACCTCGGGCAGACCGGCACACACGCGCCCGGCACCGGCGGCGCGCAGCTCATCGGCGGTGTGCGTGCCGGTGGTCACGCCGATGAAGGCGAAGCCGGCATTCTGCGCGGCCTGCACGTCGAAAGGCGAATCGCCAACCAGCAGCGTGGTCTTCGCGTCGGCGCCGAGCTGCTTGAGCACATGCTGCGCGAAGGCGGGTGCGGGTTTGAGCCACGGCGTGTCAGTCGCGCCGAAATTGCCGTCGAGCAGCGGGGCGAGGCCGAGATGCGCGCAAACGGCGCGGGAGGACGGGCCGTGTTTGTTGGTGAAAACCGCGGTCTTCACCCCGCGGGCACGCAGCGCGGCGAGCAGTTCCTTCGCGCCGGGCAGGATCTCGGCGTCGTCGAGCATGGTGGCGTGCCAGTGCGGGCGGTAGATC
>JAUPWC010000586.1 GCA_030916665.1 Verrucomicrobiota bacterium | reverse complement strand
GGTTGCCGTCCCGCCGCCGTCCCCGGCCGCTGCCGCGCCGACTGCGCCGGCCCGCGTGGTGGACACGGCCGCGCTGGACAAGATGGTGCTCAACTACGCGATTCTCAACGGCGCGCTGGAGCTGCTCCCGCAGTCACTGGCTTCGATGGCGATCCTGCCGCTCCAGATGAAGATGGTTTACCGGGTCGGCGCGCAATACGGCTATACCCTCGATCGCGGCCACATCCGCGACTTCCTCGCGACAGCCGGCGTCGGCCTCGCCTCGCAGGCCGTGGAGGGCTACGCCCGGAAGCTGCTCGGCGGATTCGTCGGCAAGGCGCTGGGCGGCGGGCTCATCGGCGGCCTCGCCCGGAGCACCACCCGCGCGGCCACCGGCGCGGCGTTCACCTTTGCCACCACCTGGGCGCTCGGCCAGCTGGCCAACCGCTATTACGCCGGCGGCCGCAAGATGGAGACGGCCGTGCTGAAGGACACCTACGCCCGCCTCCTCGGCGACGGCCAGCAGCTCTTCGGTCGCCACGCCGGCAGCATCGAGCAGCGGGCCGCCACGCTCAGTCCCACCGAGGTCATGGACCTCGTGCGCGCGCCCGCGTAGGCCGGTGTCGGCCGTTCCCACCGGGCATCCGGGACCGGGCCAGCCACGTAGTGAGGGTGTGAATCCGGCTTCCAAATTCCTCCTTCCGCTCTTGATCCTGCTCGGTCTGTTCACCGGTTGTGCGACGGTCTCTCGTCCGCGGATCGCAACCGTGCCGCGGGTGGACCTGCCGCGGTTCATGGGCGACTGGTATGTGATCGCGCACATCCCCACATTCATCGAGAAGCACGCCCATGACGCGGTGGAGAGCTATGCGCTCGAGGCGGACGGGACGATCGCGACGACCTTCACGTTCCGCGAGGACGGACCAAACGGACCGGCGAAGCGCTACACCCCCCGCGGCTTTGTGCGGGACCGGGTAAGCCATTCCACGTGGGGCATGCAGTTCATCTGGCCGGTCAAGGCCGAGTTTCTCATCGCCTCCCTGGATGCGGACTACACGCAGACGATCATCGCCCGCAACGCGCGGGACTACGTGTGGATCATGGCGCGGACGCCGGAGATCCCCGCGGCGGACTACGCGCGCCACGTCGGGCAACTGGAAGCCTAGGGCTACGACGTCACCAAGCTCCGGCGCGTGACGCACGCGCCGCGGTGATGAGGTAGAAGGTGAAGCAGACCCGCCCGGCCGACCCGCTGGCTTGTCCTTCCCGCGCTTGCGGTCATTTCCGATCCCGGGTTCATTTCGGGGCCGCGCAATGAATCAACCCCGGCTGGCATCATGAAAAAATCCTTTGTCTCCCTCCTGGCCTCTATCGTGGTGTTATCGGTAGCCCTCGTGGGCAGCGACTTGCAGGCGACGTCCGCTCCGATCGCCAAAGCCGGCGGCGGCTTCGACCTGGCGGCGATGAGAAAGGTGATCGAGGCCAACAACCGCCGCTTCACGCTCGCCCATGTGAAGGGCGACCAGGCGACCATCGACGCCATGTTCACGCTGGATGCGAAGTGCCTCCCGCCCGGGGCCGATCCCGTGATCGGCCGCGCGGCCATCGCCAAGCTGACGGCGGAGTATCTTGCGGGCGGCGTTGCGGAATTTCGCGAGGAGACCACCGACTTCTACGGCAACGAGGATTTGCTGATCGATCAGGGCAATTACGTCATGGTCTACGGCAAGGAGAACACCCGCGAGACGGGGAAATACGTGAATATCTGGAGAAAGGAAGAAGGGGTCTGGAAGATCTATTCCAACATCTGGAACACCAACGCGCCGGAAACCCCGGCGAAGTGAAACGGGCAACGGCTGGCGGCGTCTGAGCGCGGGCGACAGGTTCAGGTTGGGGGTTCACCTGACTTGACGGACCGTGGACATCACTGGCTGCCACTCATGTCACCTGACCCCGTCGGGCCTACGCCTTGGAGGCGGCGCACGAGCTTCGATCCATGGAGTTCCGGCAGCACCGCGGCACGCCGGATCTGCGCGTTCAGCCGCTGGTGCCAGGCCACATCGCGCCACATGCCGTGAAATTGCGGACCGGCGAAATTACTGGTCGCAATCGCCGCCCACTGGCCCGTGGCCGCGGCGGTTTCCACGCCGATCTCACAGAGTTCCTTCACCCAGTTCCAGTCCAGCAACGGCCAGTCGCGGTAGTCCACGACGCCCCAGCATTCGGTCGTCATCAACGGCAGTCGATGGGGGCGGAGTCCTGCCGCCACGCGTCGGACGCGATCACGCAAGACTTCCTGCCAGTAGCCCGGCCGGGCGCGATACGTCGCTTCGCCCTTGGCGGCGACCGCATTGTAGCTGTCAAAGGTGAACCGGTCGTATTTGTAGCCGGTCAACTTGTAGAATTCGCCGTCATTGGCCTGCGCCATCCAGAGGTGGGGTTCGGCGTAGTCGGCGAAGCCGAGGTCGATTCCCTCCAACCGCTCCGGCTCGCGGGGTTCGAAGGAATAGCCGATGGGCAGCTCGGGGAACTCGCGTCGCACGGCCGCGCACGACTCGCGCATCCAGCGCATCGAGGCTTCCGTGTGCCAGCCGCCCCAGGTGAGCTCGGGCGGCTCGTTGCGGAAGAACGGCGCCCACAGGTCGCCCGGCCATTCGTTGCACAGATCGACATAAAGAATCGTGTCCAGCAGGCCGGCGCGCCGGAGCCCCTCCAGGGTCACGACCCACTGCTCCGCCATGATCCCGGCGTTGGCAATCTTCAGGCGCGTCTGTTCGGCGTCTTCGCGGTACCAGCTCGAAAGGCCCACCTTGATGCCGCGCTCGGCACACAGGCCGATAAACTGATGCAGGCCCGGCTGGATTCGAACGCGATTGATCGCAGGGCTGCCCCAGTCATGCACCTGCCAGACCGGCAGGAGGGTCCATTCCTTTTCCGGGGCCGTCGCCACCAAGTGAGGAAATGCATCGAGGCGGATGGCGTCGTAGCCGCGGTCCAGGAGTTCGTCGAGCACCGCCGGCCAGTCCTCATAGCCGGCGCCAGGCCAGCGCCGCTCAATCCAGGAAAAGTCCCACATGGTGATGCAGCGCGGAACCGGGGCGGCTCGTTTGGGCGATGCAGCCAGGGTGGCGTGGGGCGAAAGTGCGGCGGCCGTTACCGCCGCGGCGGTCTGCTTGAGGAAGTGGCGGCGGCTCCAAGGCCGGTCGAGCGCGGGGATGTTTTCCATGGTGGGGGCAGGCAAAGGGGTTGGCTCAAGCCAGCTGATCCTCCCGCGGGAAGTATGAGGAGAATTCGAGGCAGCTGGCGCGGCGCAATGGGGGGATAGTTGCAGGCATCATGCTTCGGCGACAGGCGGAACAGGCTTGCGGACGGCGTGCCTCCGTCAAGCACCCTACCGGAGAGCCGAAGAGACGAGGGTGCGCGGTGCGGCGGATATGGGGTCAGACTGGAGAAATTGACCCGGATTCCGGTTTTGCCTGAGATTTTATAGCCCTGCGCGGAAGCGCAGGGACAGGAATCTGTGCCTGCATCCGGAAATCCCGCGGCTCCCGCCGCGTATCGGGCTACACCGGCAATCGCGGAATCCGGGATTGATGAAGGTCGCTCTCCGAAGTTGAACCAGCTCGGCGCTACTTCTGGCATCGAGATCAATATCCGCAACCTGCGCCCTTCCGCTTTCCTTGCTCCATATGGTATCCGCGGCACCAGACACCGCCTCAACGCGTTGGGGAGCAGCGCGCTCCATCGGTTGGCATCCAACAGTTTGAATCCGCGGCAAGGGCGGTAGATCTGAAAAACAGAACGAAAAATATTGGGTCTGGCTATTCTCCGGGCGTATGCGGATGGTGGCGGAGGCGTGGCATGTCGCGCCGCAGTGACTGGTGGTCCTCGCTGGAACCCTTGGTTCGCGACCGACCTGAAACCCACTCCCGGGAACGGACTGTGCAGAATCGTCCACATGCGTTTCCTAATGAATACCCGCGTTTACGTCAGCAACCTGCCCGAAACCACCACCGAAGAGAACCTGCGCTCCGCCTTCGGGCCGTTTGGGGCCATTGCCAAGATTTTCGTCGCAACTGATCGCGACACGGCCCTGCCCAGCTACGCCTTCGTCACTTATGCCACGGCCGAGGACATGGACGCCTCCATCGCGGGCATGAACGAAGCGGATTTTCACGGTCGCAAGCTGTCCGTGAGTGTGGCGCGCGAAGCCAAGGTGGCCCCCGCTCCCCGTCGGGTGCTTCTCCCCATGGCTGGCGGCCCGCGCCGCGGCCCCGGCGGTCCCTCGCGCGCTCCCGTGCGGCGGTGACGCGGGCGCACGGCTTGAAAGAAGGATGGAGCCTGTCTGGAGGATCGCGGAACTCAGCGGTTCCCGGTCTTTTGGCCATCGTCTTTTTCTCCTGTGGTCGCCTGTCCGGCCGTTCGTTCATCGTTCGTCGATAGGGTGAAGACAGGGGCAATCCGCCCGGTTCGAAAATCTCCACTGGGGAAATTATGCCCAGAGACCTGGTAGCGATTCACCGCCCCGCCGACTACAACCCGGCGGTGGCGAAGGACGCCGCGATGGATCGCGCGATCAATGTGCTCAACGAGGAAATGGTCGGGCGAGCTAAAGGGGCGAGCTAAAGGGGTCATGCTTTACCATTTACCTTTATAGATCGACCAAGCCGCCGAGGTAAAAGGTAAAGCATGCCTCCTTTGGCCAGCTCTGCCGGGCGCCGGTCGAGGTCCGCCCGTTCCACTGACGGACGCGCCAGTGGAAGGCGGCGCGGTGGGCACAACATCCTTCGCCAGCGCCCTTTTGTGGCGGCTCTTAAATCAACAAACAACGGCCTGACTCCGTCCGACTGAACGCGTCCGACTGAAAGCCTTGTCCGGATCTTACGGGAATAGAATCTGGCGGCAGAGGGTGCCGCCGCGGGCGAAGTCGCGGCAGGTTTGCGGTCGCGAGTCGTAGCGGGTGCAGAGTGAGGTCAGGGGATCGAGGGCCACGCAGGCGCCGTCGCCGCGCTGGTCCATGCAGGGCACGCCATCATGCCAGGCGATCAGCTCCTCCGGGATGCAGTCGCCCGGGCGAAGTTCGACGACGAGATGGCAGCAACGCCCGCAGCCGGAGCAGGCAGGAAGATTGGGAGGAAGGGAGATGGACGCACGACAGCAGGTCGGCCGACTGCTGGCGATGGTTCTTTGCTCGGGCGGAAGAAACGAGGCCCGAAGTTGCCCCCATCCGACGGACCTCACCTCCTGATTCTACGACTGCCCCTCCCAAGCAAATGGAGCGTCTAGCCGCCTGACTCTGTCCGACCGCCCTCTGAAGAGCGGAATTATTTGACCGGTTTCGTCGGACGACCGTGTGCTGACAGGGCGCTGTCAGGAGGTTGTTCACAAAGCCGTTTAGGGTCTTGCGGCGGGTTGTCGCCGGGCGGCGAATGCGGTATGCACCCGCTCCGGACGCTCGCGGTGGATTTCAACTCCTTCTTCGCCTCGTGCGAGCAGCAGGAGCAGCCGGCGCTGCGCGGGCGGCCGGTGGCGGTGGTGCCGGTGGTGGCCGACACGACCTGCACGATCTCGGTGAGTTACGCGGCCAAGGCCCGGGGCGTGCGGGCCGAGATGGGCGTGGGCGAGGCGAGGCTGCGCTGCCCAGAACTCACGCTGGTCGAGGCGCGGCCCGAGGTCTATATCGCCTACCACCGCCGGCTGCGCGAGGTGATCGAGGCCTGCATCCACGTCTCCGAGATCAAGTCCATCGACGAGATGGAGTGCGACCTCACGGCCACGTTCGCGCCGCGCGAAAAGGCCGAGCGCGTGGCCCGCGACATCAAGGCGCGCGTGCGGCGCGAGGTCGGACCCTGCCTCACCAGTTCCATCGGCATCGCGCCCAACTGGCTGCTCGCGAAGATGGCCTCGGACCTGCAGAAGCCCGACGGTCTCGTCGTGATCGAGGAACAGGACCTGCCCGCGCGGCTCCTCGGGTTGAAACTGCAGGACTTCCTCGGCATCGGCGAGCGCATGGAAGCGCGGCTGCGGGCGCACGGCATCGACACCCCGGCCCGGCTCTACGCCGCGACCAAGGCCGAGCTCCGCGGCGTGTGGGGCGGGGTGGAGGGCGAACGCATGTTCTGCCGCCTGCGCGGGGAGCACATTCCCTTTCACTGCGAGGGCAACTAGACCGTCGGCCACTCCCACGTGCTGCCGCCCGCCCTCCGCACCGACGCCCGCGCGGGGGCCGTGCTGCACCGCCTGCTGCAGAAGGCCGCCATGCGCCTGCGCCACATCGCGCACTGCGCCGGCGCGCTCAGCGTCTTCGTGGGCTACCGCGACGACGTGAAGTGGTCCGAGGAGATCCGGTTCAACGAGACGCAGGACACCTTCGCGCTGAGCCGGGCGCTCGCGCTGGCCTGGGCGCGGCGCCCCGCGGAGCTGCGGCGGCGCCCGCCCCTGCAGGTGGGCGTGGTGCTCACGCGCCTGCTGCCGCTGCACACGCACACGCCGGACCTCTTCGACCCCGGTCAGGCCGGCGCGCGGGAGCGGCTGTTCAGCGCGGTGGACACGGTCAACCAGACTTACGGTCACGGCACGGTCTATCTCGGCGGCGCCTTCGGCGTGACGAAGGACGCCCCGATGCGCATCGCCTACACGCGCATCCCCACGCCCGAGGTGGAGGAGATCGACCCCCGCCGCGAGCGTCGCGTGCGCCCGCTGAAACAGACCGAGGCGCCGGATTTCTGGGAAGGCTGCTGAAGGCGTTTGCCCGGACTGGCCTTCACTCTCCGCGGCCCGCGGGTTGCCCTGAGTTAATCCGGGTTACCATTTTGGCCCAGCTTGGTGTAGTCCTGCGCGGGAGCACGGGGCGCAAGATCACATCAGCGCGGCACAGTCTCGCTGCTCCTCGTTTTGCTCCGCGTCCTCTGGGATCTCGGTGTTTCAACTGCGGAATATCGGCGACCGACCAGGTTGTCGCTTCGCTCCAAAGCGGCTAGAACTCAGCTTAACGCGCTCGAAAAGCCTGACGCCTTCCGGTTGCGGCTATGCTGCAATCCTTCCGGCCGGTGATGCGGATCAGGCGCCGGGATTCCTCAGCCGCACCGGGAGGTGGACCTCGTATTGACGGAGGAACCACGGGGTGATCGGGCCGTTCCAATAGACCGCATAGGCCGGACCGGCGGCTTCCACTTCCTTTTGTTCGGCCAGCCACGCGCGCAGGCGTTCCTGCGCGGCCTCAAAGTTCTTCCGGGTGTAGCCGCCCCTCCCGCCGCCGGAGGCGACGAGCCGGGCGGGGACCTGCACCACGGTCACCCCGCCGGCCGAACCCTCGACCTTGGGGACCTCATCCGGGGCGACCCAGAAATACATGGCCGCTCCGTTGACTTCGGCCTCGACGGGAACCGTCATGCGGATGTCGTTCTTCGAGATGTAGCGGAAGAGCGGACCGAAGAGACGTCCGGATTGATCGAAGTAGTCTCCCGGCGCGGCAGATTTCAACAGCGTGCCGGCCGGCAGCGTTTTTATTTCCATCGTGCCGGGGGCCGTGGGGGTGAAAGCAGAAGGGGTCGCCATGAGGACAGGGCAAAGGAGGAGGGGCAGCAGGATGGCAATGATCCGCATGCCATGATTACGCCCCGGACCCCCGGCCGGATGCGGCGGCGGCGGGTTGGTCGTCGGCTGGGCGGGACTTGCCATCCGCGGTCAGGAGGTGGGCGCGAAGGCGGCGCGCACGGTCGGGGGCATCGGTTCGGATTCCATGCGGCCAGCCCTGTCCTGGCGGACGTGGACCGTGGTCATCCGGCCCCGGGCGACTTCGGTCCAGCGGCCGGCGCGGTCCTTCTCGAAGATGAAGCCGTAGGCGAGGCTGCTGTCGCTCACTTCCTCGAGCGTGGCCCGGATGCGGACCAGATCACCGCACCGGAGCGGGCGCAAGTGGGTGCAGGATGAGTCGCGGCGCGGCCACCCGCGCCGATGGCCCGCCGTGCCGTCGGACATGATTTCCAGGCCAAGGGTCCGGAACCACTCGTGTTCGCAGACTTCCATCCACCGGTAGAAGTTGGAGAAGTGCATGAGCCCGGCGGCATCGGTCTCATGAAACTCGACCCGGCGGGTGAGCGTGAAGCTGGGTCGGGGCATGGGATTCAGGCGGGCGGGAACTCGGTTGCAGCGGTGGCCGGGGCCCAGGTGTCGAGTTCGCGCTGGGCGGCGGCGAAGGTGCGGCGGGTCTTGTCGTGGGCGTAGGCCCCGAGCACCAGGCGCAGGGGCGGCCGCTCGGCGTCCACCGCGGCGAGGATGGCGGCGGCGGCCCGGGCCGGATCGCCGGGCTGCTGGCCGTGGGCCGTGGCGAGGAAGCGGGCAAATTTGCCGCGCGTGGCCTCATACGCGGGCAGCGGCGCCGCGGCGTGAGCGAGGGAACGGCCGATGAAGTCGGTGCGGAAGGGCCCGGGCTGGACGAGGGTGACCCGGAGGCCGAAAGGCCGGGCTTCCTGGGCGAGGGACTCGGCGGCGCCCTCGATGGCGCGCTTGGCGGCGCCGTAGATGCCGAAGCCCGGGTAGTTCGCGATGGCCGCGGCGGCGCTGAGGAAGATGACGTGCCCGCCCTGCCGGGCGCGGAAGTGCGGCAGCAACGCCCGGGTCACCCGCAGCGCCCCGAGGAAGTTCACGTCGAGGCAGCGCGCGATCTCGGTCTCGGTGGTTTCCTCGATCGCGCCGACCAGCCCGGCCCCGGCGTTGTTGACCAGCACGTCGATCCCGCCGAAGGCCGCGAGCGCGGCGGCGGCGGCCGTGCCGACCTGCTCCGGCCGGGTCACGTCGAGCTCGAGGGCGTGGCAGCTGTCGGGATGCGCGGCGGCCAGCGCGGCGAGGTGGGCGGGGTTTCGGGCGGTGGCGACAACGCGGTCGCCCCGGGCGAGGGCGGCGGCGGCGAGCGCATGGCCGAGGCCGCGGGAGCAGCCGGTGATGAACCAGACGGTCGGGGTGTTCATGGTCGGGTGGCGGCGAAAACCGGGCGGATCGGATGGAGGGCAACGTCAACGGTGTTGGCGGCGAGCAGCGAGGCCGGCGGGCCGCGCAGCGTAAAGCCGGCGAGCTCGGCCACGGAGGTGGACCAGCGGCGGACCACTGGCACGTGCAGACGGTAGGGCGCATGGCGCACGCCAGCGGTCAGCAGCGCGCCGTCGGAGCGAACCGTGAAGAGGCGGTAGCGTTCGACGAGAAAGGACTCAAGCGAGCCGACTCCCGCGGGTTGACCGCCCCGGGTTGGCGCATTCCAGACGAAGCGATCGCTCAGCGCCGCCACGCCGCGCCGCCGGCTGCTGAAGTCGCAGGTGTCCTCCGCGACGGTCGCCGCCATGGTGGCGTGCTCATAGGGCAGATGGAAAAAGTGCCGGGCGGCCGCGACGGCCAGGGACTGGTTGCAGTCGAGGCTAAAGAACCAGACGCCGGCTCGGCCCTCGGCGTCAAAAACGTAGGTTCGCACGTTCAGTTCCAAGAACCACGAGAGCCAGGGCAGGGGCGGGAGGCCGCGCGGGCGAACGCGCTGCATGAAAAAAGGCACCAGGCCGAGGTAGGCGTCGCCCCGGTGGGTGTCCACGAACAGTCCGCGGGGCAGGCGGGATTGCACCGCGGTGGCAGGGACTTTCCAGTGGGCGAAAAGCAGACGGTGCCAGCTCTGGTAGCCAAGGCAGGGGCCGGCTGGTGTGGTGCGCTCGGCCGCGCGCCCGGAGTCAGTCGGCGTCACCGGCACCGGAGATCCGGCGGCGCCGTTCTGATCCTGGAAAAAAGACCCGCACCCTCCGCGGCGTGGCACGGAGGGTGCGGGCAATTCAGCTGGTAACTCGGGGTTCAGGGCAGGATGACCGTGTCGATCACGTGAATCACGCCGTTGCTGCCGATGAGATCGGTGGCGATGACCTTGGCGTTGTTGACGGTGACGCCGGCGGCGTCGGCCTTGAGCTCGAGAGTCTTGCCGTTGACGGTGGGCGCGGGGCCGGACTTGACGTCAGCGGCGACCACCTTGGCGGGGACGACGTGGTAGGTGAGGATGGCGACAAGCTTGGCCTTGTTCTCCGGCTTGAGCAGGGACTCGACCGTGCCGGCGGGGAGCTTGGCAAAGGCATCATTGGTGGGGGCGAAGATCGTGAACGGACCGGCGCCATTGAGGGTGTCAACCAGGCCGGCGGCCTTGACGGCGGCGACCAAGGTCGTGTGGCTGGGGGAGCCGGCGGCGATGTCGACCACGGTTTTGGCGGAAGCAACGATTGCGAGGCTGAGGCTGACCGCGGTCAGGGTGAGAAAACGCGTCAATTTCATGGGAGCAGGCGAATCGATTTAGTGGTTTGTGCCCGTCCGTCCGAAATGGACGGCTGGTGCACAGGAAATAACGTCCATGCCGGCCTCACGGATGCGACTGTGGGCAGGAGATAGCATGAGCCCGGAGCTTGATAAGCCCGGCACATAGTCGCCGCGCCGCTTGCAATCCGTCGGGGAAGAACAGTCCCGTGCATTCAGTCCATCGCCTACTTGTTCCTCCGTGCGGCGGGAAACGCTGCGGCATCGCGACGCTTTCCGGTCGTGAAACTTCACGCAGTCAAGATCGCCGGGGCAAGCCGCGGGGTGATGCAGAAAGCCTGCCTCTGCCCGATTCTGTGGGAGCGAGCTTGCTCGCGACTGGTTCGCGGCGCGGGCAAGCTCGCTCGCACAACTTCCAGCCAAGCGAAACTAGCAACGTATCGGGTGTCCGCCGATGGGGTATGAACCCCCATGGGAACCAATCCGGTCCGGCCCGACGGGAGAAGGCGGCGGCATCCGTCGGCCCGCGTGTCGCGTAGGCATGGTATGACTCCACTGCCGAAAATGTTGCTGCTGCTCCTCCCGTCGCTCGGCCTGCTGACCGGTTGCGTGAGCGTTGCCCGCTCGCCGATCCCGACGGTGCCGCGGGTGGACCTGCCGCGGTTCATGGGCGACTGGTATGTGATCGCACACATCCCGACCTTTATCGAGAAAACCGCCCATGACGCCGTGGAGAGCTATGCGCTCGCGCCGGACGGCACGATTGCGACGACTTTCACGTTCCGCGAGGGCGGACCGGATGGACCGGAGAAACGCTATACGCCACGGGGCTTTGTGCGGGACCGGGTGAACCGGTCCACGTGGGGCATGCAGTTCCTCTGGCCGGTCAAGGCCGAGTTCCTCATCGCCTCACTGGATGCGGACTACACGCAGACGATCATCGCCCGCAACGCGCGAGACTACGTGTGGATCATGGCGCGGAAGCCGGAGAGCCCCGCCGCGGACTACGCGCGCCACGTCGGGCAACTGGAAGCCTGGGGCTACGACGTCACCAAACTCCGGCGCGTGCCGCACGCGCCGCGGTGATGATTTAAAACAGGTCCCCCCTTTGCCCGGTCCTATCCGAGCCTGACGCCTTCCGCCTGATCAGGCGCGGCGCTGCAGGCGACGGTGGAGAGTCGCGAGTCCGAGCAGGCTTCCGAGTAGCGCGGACAGCGGGAGAGCGTCCGGCACCTTGTTGCCGACGTCTCCTTGCGTGTCACTTGCCGCAATCCGGAAGTTATCCATCGCAGCGTAGCCGCCCTCAAGGACGTCGATTCGCAGCGTCACGTTGCCGTTGGTGTTGCCGGCGGCATCGAGCGCAACGACATGGTTACTCCAGTTGAAGGTGTAGCGGTTGAGGGCACTCAGGCCGGTGATATCCTCGAAGTCGAGTAGACTGCCGGTGCCGAGGCCGATGGCCGCCGTGGGGTTGTCGTAGAGCGAAAGTCGGAACTTCGGCACCGCGCTGCCCTGCGTGGTGTAGGGTACGAAGGGCCCGCCCCAGCGGTCGAGATCGATCGAGGAGATATCGAGCTGGAAGTTCAAGAAATCGTAGCTGCCGATATTGAAGGAAAGACCGAGGATGTCGTTCTGAACGCTTGAGAGCTGGGCCAGCGTGTATTTGCCGCCCTTACCCTGCGGGTCCTTGAACCCGACGCCCCACGCCTGCTGGCCGCCGATCAGGAGGGTCTCGCTCGTGTAAGTCTGATAAAACTGAAAGCCCGTAGGCTGGCTGCCGTAGAGATCGTTGACCGTGCGGTAGATGTTCACGTCACCGCCATCGTTCACGAAGTTGACGGGGTTCTCAAAATTTTGGTTGTAGAGGACGGTGGTGGCGAACGCCGACACGGCGGCGCTTCCGGTCAGGAGGGCGAGGAGCTTCTTCATAGGTTGAGTGTATTAAGCTGACCACGTGCCACCTCACGGATGAGTAGCCTTAAGCGCTTGCCGTGAGCGAGATCGGCCGTGCATAAATTTATCCACGTAGTCGGCTACGTAGCCGGAAGTGTCAGGCTTCCCGACGTTTTGCCTGCGCGCGACGAGCAGGTTGACGAAGGCAGATATGCCGATGCCGAACTGTTCCATGGCGCGAGTTCGGGTGGGACTTGGGCAGAGAGTCGCTCCGGTCACACGAGCGGCCAGCGGACCGGTTCCGTCGGGCTGGGGTTGGTGCCGGTCGGTCGGGATCAGTAGCCCGCGGGTGAGGTGGCGCCATCCAGATGGGGGTTGGGGAGGGAGCCGGGGAAGCCGCGTTGGATGGCCGCGTTGAGAATGGCCTTGGTGGCGGTTGCACCGATGCGGGTGACGCCGAGGGCGCGCACGGCGAGGAGATCGTCGAGGGTGCGGACGCCGCCGGCCGCCTTGATCTGGATCTGCGGCGCGGTGTGCGCGCGCATCAGCTTCAGGTGCTCATGCGTGGCGCCCTGATAGCTGTAGTGGCCGTTGGCCTGCTTGACAAAACCATAGCCGGTGGAGGTCTTGACAAAGGCGACATTCACCGCGGAGCAGATTTCGCAGAGGCGGATGATCTCCGCGGGCGTGAGGTAGTCGTTTTCGAAAATGACCTTGAGGATGGCCCCGGCGGAGACGGAGACCTGGTTGATGAGGTCGATTTCGCGCTGCACGTAGTCCCAGGCGCCGGATTTCACCTTGCCGTTGTTCACGACCATGTCGATTTCCGGGGCGCCAGCGAGGGCGGCGGCCTCGGCCTCGACGACCTTTATGCCGGTGGTGCTGTTGCCGTGGGGGAAGGCGATGACGGCGCAGGCCAAGACGTCGGTGCCGGCGAAGATATCGCGGGCTTGGCGGACGGAGTAGGGCTTTACGCAGGCGGTCGCGACGTTGTAGTCGCGGGCGAGTTTACAGCCGGCCTCGACCTCGGCATCCGACATCGTCGGGTGCAGGAGGGAGTGGTCGATCATCTTGGCGAGTTCAGTGAGGTTGGGCTCGGTCATGGTGAGGCGGGAGCGCCAGAAGACCGCGGCAGGCCGGCGGCGACAAACCTGAAAGGAAACCGGGACGGCTAAAGGGGCGACCTGTTGAGGCAGGCATCAACACCCGCGGCAGTCCCATTGGAAGTCTGTCAATCAACAAACAACGGCCTGAACCCATCCGTCCCTCCGCCCGTACGCTACGGGACGCGGATGAGGCCGGGCGTGGGCTTCAGCCCCGTGTCCAACTCGACCTGATATTGCATGGGGTCGAAGTAGCCCACGGCGCGCGGGGTCATGCCCTCGATGTATTTCATCAGGCCGTAGGCGCCCTCCAGTGATTGCAGGTCCCGCCCTTGCGTCGTGTCGAGGTAATCCGCCAGACGGCGGACCTCGGCGGTGGTCACGCCCCGGCTCAGGCAATTCCCAGACCGAATTGTGCAGCGCCTGGATGCAGACCGTCTTCCACACCCCGGGGTCAACGTGGGCGGGCGGATGCTCGTTGGCCTAGTAGAACCAGCGGTCGAGAAGCTCAAGTTCGCTGACGTGGCGTTGGTTCGGCAGGACCAGGCCTAAGTAGTATCCTCCCGCCAGCAGGGCGGCGCCCAAGATCGCCGCCAACCCGAGCCATCGCCGCGGATTCATGGTGGCATCGTGGTTCGGTCAGGAGAGCCAGGCAATCGTGAGTAGTTCCCAGGCCGGTGAGATCCGCTCCAAATGGCCGCCACCTCCTCCTTCGGGTTGCCCTGATTTGACGGACAACGACCACAGCTCACATGCGCCGGCCCCTTCGGCTCGGCTTCAAAACAACAAACAACGGCTCGCATCCGTGCCTGAAGCGTCGATTTTATTTACGACTTAGAGAGGGATCCCTGCTTGGTCTCGCGGTATTACAATTGTTTAAATAATTGCATATCAATGAAAAAAGACGTCCATTTCAGGGCTGCTTTGTTTTGGCATTATTATTGCATTAACCATCGCTCAGTGAATCAGTCGATCATCCTGCACACTGCAACTGATACAGATCGGAAGAGCGTCG
>JAUPWC010000585.1 GCA_030916665.1 Verrucomicrobiota bacterium | reverse complement strand
TCGTTAGAAAGAGCTTCGAAAACACGGAGTTGGAATGGATGCGATGCACGCTCAAGGACGTGAAGACCGTCCTCACCGAATTGCGCACGGGGCAGCGGTTCGCCGGCACACACCACGAAACGTTCGCGATGCGGGCCGAGCAGCGCGCCGCCGTGGAGAAGACGCACGGCTACTTTCACTCGATCTGGAAGGAGGACATGCACGCCGTCCCGCGTTTCCTGTGGAATGCAAAGATGCGCTTCGGCAAAACCTTCACCGCCTACCAGCTCGCCAAAAAACTCGGGGCCAAGCGCGTGCTGGTCGTCACGTTCAAGCCGGCCGTGGAGGATGCCTGGCAGACAGACCTCGAATCCCATGTGGACTTCGATGGCTGGCAATACCTGTCCCGCAACTCCGACCTCGATCCGTCACAAGTCTCCCGCAAGAAGCCGTTGGTCTATTTCGGCTCGTTTCAGGACCTGCTGGGGCGCGATGACGCGGGTAACATCAAGGCACGGAACGAATGGCTGCATGAAGTAAAGTGGGACCTGGTCGTCTTCGACGAATACCACTTCGGAGCTTGGCGCGACACGGCGAAGGAATTGTTCGAGGGCGAAGAAGAGGCGGTCGCCAAAAAGGAGGCCAAGCTCGAATACGCCGCCGGTTTGGAGGCCGTGAACGAGGACATCGGTGAATATTCGATCCGGGAGACCGAGTTTCTGCCGATCACCACCAAGGCCTACCTCTATCTCTCCGGCACGCCCTTCAAGGCGCTGGCCACGGGGGAGTTCATTGAGGAGCAGATTTTCAATTGGACCTATACCGATGAGCAGCGAGCCAAGGAGGCGTTCGCGGCCCAAAACCCCGGCCAGTGGAATCCCTACGGGGCATTGCCGCAGATGCGGCTGCTCACCTACCAGATGCCGCCTGAGTTGGTAGCGATTGCCAGTGCCGGGGAATTTGATGAGTTCGATCTGAGCGCCTTTTTCGAGGCAACGGGCACGGGCGCGAAAGCGCAGTTCAGGCACAAGAGCGACGTGCAGAAGTGGCTGGATATCATCCGTGGCGGGTATGCACCCAAGACTGTGGAGCAACTCAAGACGGGAACACGCCCCCCGTTTCCGTATTCGGACGTGCGCTTGCTGCCGTATCTCCAGCACTCGTTCTGGTTCCTGCCGAACGTCGCGGCCTGCCAAGCCATGGCGAACCTGCTGGCCGAGAAGCACAACGTTTTCTGGCACGGCTACGACGTGATCATGGCGGCGGGCGCCGAGGCGGGTATAGGGTTGGCGGCGCTGCCGCCGGTGCGCAAGGCCATCGGCAGCGGCTTCGACACCAAGACCATCACGCTTTCGTGCGGTAAGCTCACCACCGGCGTCACCGTGGCGCAGTGGTCGTCCATTTTGATGCTGCGCAACCTCAAGTCGCCGGAGACTTACTTTCAAGCGGCGTTTCGCGTGCAGTCGCCGTGGTCTATCAAGAACCCCAACGGTGACGCGCCGAATGAAGAGGAAATTCTCAAGCCAGTCTGCTTCGTGTTCGATTTCGCGCCCACGCGCGCGCTGCGTCAGCTCTCCGAATACGGGATTGGACTTTCTCCCGGTGAGTCGAATCCCGAGGTTGCGGTAAAAGACCTCGTGTCATTCCTGCCGGTGCTGGCCTACGACGGCGCGAACATGACGCAGGTTGATGCGGGCGGCATCCTCGACATTGCGATGGCCGGAACCTCGGCCACGCTGCTCGCGCGCAAGTGGGAGAGTGCGCTGCTCGTGAATGTGGATAACAACACCCTGCGCCGCATCCTAGACAATCCCGAGGCGATGGCGGCGGTGGAGCGGATCGAGGGCTGGCGCTCGCTTGGCGACAACATCATCGAGGCCATCATCAACAAGAGCGAAAAGGTGAAGGAGCTGAAAAACAAGGCGAAGGACAATGACCTGTCGGTGAAAGAGGCGAAGGAACTCAGCGCCGAGGAAAAGGAGTTCAAATCCAAGCGAAAGCTCGTGCAGGAAAAGCTCATCAAGTTCGCGACGCGCATCCCGGCGTTCATGTATCTGACCGATTTCCGGGAGAACACCTTGCAGGACGTGATCACCTAGATCGATCCGGACCTGTTCGAGACGGTCACGGGGCTAACGTTGAAAGATTTCCATCTGCTTGTTCGGCTCAAGGTGTTCAACACCGAGCAAATGAATCAGGCCGTGTTCGCCTTCCGGCGTTACGAGGATGCCTCGCTGCGCTACACGGGCATCGAGAGCCACGAAGGGCTCACGCATTACGGGTTATACGACACGGTGGTGGCGAGGGAGTGATCTGAAATTCTGGCACAAGCTGTGCCAGAATTAGCGGGAGCCATGTGGATGAATTCGAACCAGCGCGTTGAGGGCAACGTGCTCCACCTTCGAGGCACGGGTTCGACACCCGCGCGGGAGCCAATCCGACCGCAATCTGTGGCAAAATTGCCAGTGGCGACGAGTGCGTAAATTTGGCCACAAGTTGTGGCCAAAATGGAATCGGGCGGCCTACCGACGGAATCTGTGCTCCAGCTGGTGGTCCAGATTACTTGGGGCCGAGTGCCGGCTGAACTCAGGAGCAAGCTGCCGACCGCGAAACAGCTCACGGCCGTGGTCCGGAAGGTTCTGCCGGTCCGATAGGGGTAGGGCGGACAGTGGCTCGCGAGCCAGCGCGTTGGGGTCAACGCGCTCCACCTTCAAGGGACGCGCCCGACTCCGGCTTGCGTTGCGTTCGGCGCTGGGCTCACTCGGCGGGGCATGGCTCCTCCGCGTCGCAAGCACATCTTCCGTCAGGCTCCGCCGCCGCCGATGACCATCTATGTGCGGGCCGGTTTCCTGCGCCGGCTCACGGAGGAATTCGAGGCGCTCAAGGTAAAGCGCGCCGCACTCGTCGAGGACAAGATGGAGGCGCACAGCCAGGGCGACCTGCGCGAGAATTTTGGCTTCAAGGCGGCCAAGGACGCGATCCGCGCCGTGGACCGCAAGATGGACGACCTCGACCGCTTCTATAGGCGCAACACGTTCATCGAGGTGGACCCCGCGGGCTGGCTCACCAAGCCGACTGATTTCGTCCAGCTCGGGCACGTCATCCGGATCGAGAAGGAGGATGTGGGCACGAAGCGGAAGCACCGCTTCGCGTTTCTCGTCGCGACCTACGGCGAGACGGCGACCGACCCGGACACCGGCATCGAGTGCCTGCCGCACAGTTCCCCGCTCGCGGCGGCCCTGCTGGGTCTCGCCGCCGGCAAGCCGACGCAGGTGCAACTGCCGGCCGGTCCCGCGATCCTCACGGTGCTTTCGATCCGCAACCCGGCGCAGGCCGAACTCGATAGGTTGCTCGCCGCCATCAAGCCGCCGGAGTTGGAGGGGGAGGAGTAGGGCGGGGAAGTTTTAACCACTGATGCTCCGCCTACCGGCTGCGCTACTTGGTGCAGCTTCGCCTAATCGGCTTCGCCAAGGGGCTTCGGGGGGTCGGCTAATCGCCGACTCCAAAAAGAGCGAAGGTGGAACGCGCTGACCTCAGCGCGTTTTTCAAGGCAAGCGTGCTGGGGTCAGCACGCTCCACCCAAATAGCCCGAACCGGCCGCGCCCTCAGTAGCCTTGGCGAAGGGGGAAGAGAATGTGGGCGTGGCCGGGCCCCGCGCGTCAACCCGAGGCTTGCGGGTGCGGGGCTTAGGGGTAGGGTGCCAGCATGAGTTTCCAAGAGGTCCTCGCCGAGTTGCCGTCGCTGACGGTCGAGCAACGTCAGTTGCTCATGCGGCGGGCGTTGGAGCTGGATGAGCCCGCCCTGTCACCGGCGGTGGAGCGATTGGTCGAGGAGCGGCGGGCGGAGTATCTGCAGACCCCGTCCTCCGGTCTCAGTCTGGAGGAAATGGAATCACAACTACGGGCCAAACTGGGCCCGTGATGTGGCGGGTCGTTTTCAGTTTTCGGGTGCGCGACGATGTCGCCGAGGCGGCGATCTGGTATGAAGGCAAGCAGGCCGGTCTGGGCCGGGCATTCGTCGATGAGGTCGTGCAGGTGTGGCGCGAACTCGCGAACAATCCGCCTCTGGCGGCCAGGAAGCACCCCACGAAGAATCTGCGTTGGCGGTATCCGCTGCGATTTCCTTACCGGATCATCTATGAGGTGGACGAGTCGGGTGGCACGGTTCTCGTGCTCGCGGTGGTTCATGCCTCGCGGAACGACGCGGCTTGGCGCGGTTGAAGTAAAGACGGGCGTGGTCGAGCCACGCCCCTACAGGCGGCGTCTCAAACCGGCCAGTGGGGAGACCGGCCCTCAAGTTGACCAACCCTCGCGGGAGCGCGGGTTTCACCCAATGCGGCCCGGAGGGAATCGGGTCCTCCAAGATCGCCTGCGAGCAGTCTCCTACAGGCGCTTAAACTTCAACTTGCGCCGCAGAATCGCGACGAATGGCGCGCGAGTTCTGCGGACGCATCCCGGGCGGCAAGCATGCCGCAACGGGAAAGACTTCAACTCGCCGCGCCGGGCGCGGCGTAGGCCTCCATGCCGATGCAGGAGCACACGAGGTTGCGGTCGCCGTAGACGTTGTCCACGCGGCCGACGGCGGGCCAGAACTTCGAGGCGCGCGTCCACTGGTCGGGGAACGCGGCGGTCTCGCGGGAATACGGGTGCGGCCACTCGGTGGCGCAGACGACGGCGGCGGTGTGCGGGGCGTGCTTGAGCGGGTTGTTGAGCTTGTCGCTCTCGCCGCTGGCGACGGCCGCCATCTCGCCGTGGATGCTGACGAGCGCGTCGCAGAAGCGGTCGAGCTCGGTCTTCGTTTCGCTCTCCGTCGGCTCGATCATGAGCGTGCCGGGGACGGGGAACGACATCGTGGGCGCGTGGTAGCCGTAATCCATCAAGCGCTTCGCCACGTCCTCGACCTCGAGGCCGTGTTTTTTCCACGGGCGGAACTCGAGGATGCACTCGTGCGCGACGAGGCCGGAGGCGCCCTTGTAGAGGACGGGGAAGTGGTTGGCTAGACGTGCGGCGACGTAGTTGGCGTTGAGCAGGGCGAACTTCGTGGCGCGCGTGAGACCGTCGGGTCCCATCATGCGGATATACATCCACGAGATGACAAGGATGGAGGCGGAACCCCACGGCGCGGCTGACACCGCGCCGATGGGACGGAGAACGGAGGACGGAGAACGGAGATCGGAGATGGGCGAAACCACCGGATGCCCGGGCAGGAAGGGGACGAGCTGTTTCGCGACGCCGATGGGGCCCATGCCGGGGCCGCCGCCGCCGTGCGGGATGCAGAAGGTCTTGTGCAGGTTGAGGTGGCAGACGTCGGCGCCGATGTGGCCGGGCGAGGTGAGGCCGACCTGGGCGTTCATGTTGGCGCCGTCCATGTACACCTGGCCGCCGTGCGTGTGGATCGCGGCGCAGATGTCCTTGATGCTGTCCTCGAAGACGCCGTGCGTGCTCGGGTAGGTGACCATGAGCGCGGCGAGCTGGTCGGCGTGGGCGGCGGCCTTGGCCCTCAGGTCGGCGACGTCGATGTTGCCGTTGGCGTCGCAGGCGACGGCGACAACC
>JAUPWC010000584.1 GCA_030916665.1 Verrucomicrobiota bacterium | reverse complement strand
GGTTGATTCGCTGGATCAGGACTTGGTGGCGGAGTTCAACCAGCGCACTGCCGCCAACGACGTGGAAGAAGTCTGGCGCAACGGGGGTGAAGCGCTCGCATCGCGCGGATTGGCGGTGCGCGGTGAGGCGCGGGATGTTCACCGGCCAACCGTGGCAGCCTGCCTGTTGTTTGGCGTCAAGCCGGCAAACCGTTATCCCCAGGCCGAAATCCTGGCCGACGCCTACGACGACACCCGGATCAGCGGTCGACCCAAGGGGCTGGAATCCATCAACGCCCCGCTGCCCCGCGCCTTGGAACAGGCCCTGAAGTTCGTGGACGACCACACGTTTCATCCCCGCCGGGTGGTTGGATTGAACAACCTGCGGCTCGACGAGTATCCGGTGGCGGCGTTGCGCGAGGCGCTGGTCAACGCCGTGGCCCACCGCAGTTATGACGACCGCTCGCGCAAGGTTTCCGTGCGGGTGTTCAGCGACCGGGTGGAGATTGCCAGCCCCGGCTATCCGCCGCAGCCGCTGACCCTGGCCAAGTTGCGGAAAGGCGGCTACCGCCCCTGCTCCCGAAATCCCCTGATTGCCCAGACCCTCGCCACTCTCGGCGTGATGGAGCAGCGCGGCAGCGGCTTTGCCCGGATGCGGGATGCCATGCTCAATCACGGATTGGAGGCCCCGGAATTCGGCCAGCAGGACGGCTATTTCGTCGTCACCCTCCGAGGTCCAGCCGGCAACTATGACCGGCTCAAGGTGCCGGCGGGGGTGACGGGGCCGATTACGCCCGCGGTCGAGGCCCAGCTCAATGGTCGTCAGAAAGATATTCTGATCGAGATCCAGAAGTCCGGCCGCGTGACCAGCGGTTGGTGTCGGAAACGATTCGGCGTCGCGTTGCTCACAGTGCAGAGGGATCTGGCTGCTTTGGTCGAGCTGGGCCTGCTTGAGCGCACCGGGAAAGGTCGCGGCGCCCGTTTTGTCGCCAGATCCCGCCCATGAAGAATCTGCTACTAATCTGCTACCAGGACGGTGAAATCTACTACCGGCGACGTGAGCTGGTGGCCGATGGGACCGCGAAGCGAGATAGCAGCGTGCAAATCTCCACGCCGTTCAATCCCGCCATCGCCAATGTGTTTTTTCGTTCGGGCGAGATCGAGACTTGGGGCCGTGGCATCCAGCGCATCATCGCCGCCTGCCAGGAAGCGGGCACTCCCCGGCCCAAGCTCACATTCGACGGCACGGGACTCGCCCTCGAATTCCGCTATGCGCCGGAGTATCTGAAGACGATGGCCTCTGCCGAACCGGTGACCGGACAAGCTGCCGGACAAATCAGGGGGCTAGAGTCGGGGCCAGAGTCACGGCTAGAGTCGCGGCTAGAGTCGCGGCTAGAGTCGCGGTTGGCGGCAAACGTGCTTCTGCTGCTGCGCGCAGCGCCTTTGGGCAAAGCGGCCTTGGCCTCAGGCTTGGGCCACAAAACGGTTTCGGGCGAATTGCACAAGCAGGTCCGACGCCTGCTCAACGCCGCCCTCATCGAACCCACCATCCCCGAGAAACCTAACAGCCGCCTCCAGCGCTACCGGCTCACCGTCCAAGGGAAGTCGTGGCTGGAGAAAGGGCCTCCCGCATGAGCGACCTGGGCAAATCGGAGCGCGCAACGCAGGAACGGGTCATCGCCCTGTTCGTGGGTGACCTGGGCTACCGCTACCTAGGCGACTGGTCCGAGCGGAACGGCAACGGTCCCATCGAGGAGCCGATCCTGTCCGCCTGGCTGGCCAAGGCGGGGCACACGCCGGAGCAGATCAGCCGCGCCATCTACCTGCTGCGCGCCGACGCCGACCACCCGACGCGCGGGCTCTACGAGAACAACCGCGCGGTTTACAGCCACCTCCGCTACGGTGTGCCGGTGAAGATCGAGGCCGGCGAGGTGACCGAACGGGTGGCGCTCATCGATTGGGAGCGGCCAGAGAAAAACGATTTCGCCGTCGCCGAGGAAGTGACACTGCGCGGCGGCCACGAGCGCCGGCCGGACCTCGTGCTCTACGTCAACGGCATCGCTGTGGGCGTGATCGAGCTGAAGCGCGGCTCGGTGTCGGTCAGCGAGGGCATCCGGCAACTGCTTTCCAACCAGCAGCCGGAGTTCAACGCGGGGTTTTTCTCCACGGTGCAGATCGTCTTCGCCGGCAACGATTCGGAGGGCCTGCGTTACGGCGCGATCGGCACGGAGGAGAAATATTTCCTGAAATGGAAGGAAGACGAGGCCGACAATGCCGGCTACAAGCTCGACAAGTATCTGCGGAAAATGGCCCGGAAGGACCGGCTGATCGAGCTGATGCACGACTTCGTGGTGTTCGACGGCGGCCAGAAGAAGCTGTCGCGCGTGCACCAGTATTTCGGGGTGAAGGCGGCGCAGTCCCACGCGACGGCCCTGAAGGGTGGCATCATCTGGCACACCCAGGGCAGCGGGAAGAGCATCGTCATGGTGCTGCTGGCGAAGTGGATTTTGGAGAACCGGCCGCGGGCGCGCGTGCTGGTGGTCACCGACCGCGATGAACTCGACAAGCAGATCGAGCGCGTCTTTGGCGAGGCGGGTCATTCGATTCACCGCACCAGCAGCGGCCGCGACCTGATGTCCCAGCTCGGTCACGCCAAACCGCGGCTGCTCTGCTCGCTCGTGCACAAGTTCGGCAAGAAGGACGTGGAGAACTTCGATGCCTTCATTGAGGAATTGAAATCCCGGCCCAGCCCGGCGGTGGGCGAACTGTTCATCTTCGTGGACGAATGCCACCGCACCCAGAGCGGCAAGCTGCACAAGACGATGAAGGCGCTGCTGCCCGGGGCGGTGTTCATCGGCTTCACCGGCACGCCCCTGCTCAAGGACGACAAGGCCACCAGCCAGGAGGTGTTCGGCGGCTACATCCACACCTACAAGTTTGACGAGGCGGTCGAGGACGAGGTCGTGCTGGACCTCGTCTATGAGGCGCGGGACATCGAGCAGACGCTCGGCGCGCAGGACAAAATTGACGCCTGGTTCGAAGCCAAGACGCGAGCGCTCAACGACTGGCAGAAGGCGGCGTTGCGCGAGCAGTGGGGCACGATGCAGAAGGTGCTCAGTTCGAAATCGCGGATGGACAAGGTCGTCAGCGACATCGTGTTCGACTTTGGCGTGAGGCCGCGACTCTCCAGCAAAAAGGGCAACGCCATGCTCGTGGCCTCCAGCATCTACGAGGCGTGCAAGTATTTTGAGCTGTTCCAGAAGACCGAGCTGAAGGGCCTGTGCGCGGTCGTAACCTCCTACGACCCCAAGGCCGGTGATGTTTCGCTGGAGGAGACGGGGGCGAACACGGAGACGGAGAAGCAATTCCTCTACCACACCTACACGGCGCTCTTGAAGGACGTGACGCCCAAGCCGGGCAAATCGAAGACCGAGACCTACGAGGACGAGGTGAAGCGGCTCTTCATCAAGGAGCCGGCCCGTATGCGGCTGCTCGTGGTGGTGGACAAGCTGCTGACCGGCTTCGACGCGCCCGCCTGCACCTACCTCTACATTGATAAGTCCATGCAGGATCACGGTCTCTTCCAGGCCATCTGCCGCACCAACCGGCTGGACGGGGAGGACAAGACTTTCGGCTACATCGTGGACTACAAGGACCTCTTCAAGAAGCTGGTGAACGACTCCGGCACCGGCGCGTTGCAGGTCTATACGTCGGATCTGGATCGCTCGGCTGGCGGCGCTGATCCCGAGGTCCTGATGCAGGATCGCCTGACTTAGGTGCGGGAACGGCTGGATATCGCGATCGAGACACTGGAACTGCTGTGCGAGCCGGTGCAGCC
>JAUPWC010000583.1 GCA_030916665.1 Verrucomicrobiota bacterium | reverse complement strand
CTCGGCCACGTCCACATCGCGGATGCGCGAGATGGCGGAGCTGAGGTTCTCGAACTCGATCTGCAACGTCGTGGCGGCCAGCTCCAGCCGCGACTGCGAGGCGCCGAGGGAGGCGCGCTCCGTGGCGACGTGCTGGATGGCGTTGGTGATGGACTCGATCGTGCCGGCATCGGCCAGCCCGAGCGAGTAGGCGCCGGAGCCGTCCTGATCGATGATCGCCAGCATGTTGCCGGTGCGCAGGTTCGAGTCTCCGATGGTCATCTCCTGGCCGACCGCCTGGCCGATGGTGACGGTGAGGCCGGTGGTGGTGGAGCCGAAGAGGGCGATGCCGTTGAAGGCGCCGAGCGGGGCGTCGATGTCGGCGGTGCCGCCGATGTCGGCGCTCGAGCCGCCGATGGTGGCGCGGAGCTGGTCCTGCAGGGCGGTGAATTCCTCCGAGTAGAGGTCGATGTCCGTCGAGTTTTTCGTCACGTCCTTGGCGAGGATCGCGAGCTCGCTCATGCGCGAGAGGATCTTCGTCATGCCGGACATGAAGCCGTCGGCCGTCTGCACATAGGAGACGGCGTTCTGGACGTTGGTGATGGCCGCTTTGACGCGGCGGCCCTGCGCGTCCAGTTTTTCGGACACGGCGAGGCCGGCGGCGTCGTCGGACGGGTTGACGATCTTGGAGCCGGAGGAGAGGCGGGACAGGGAACGTCCAAGCATCTCCTGGGAGGCGTTGAGGTTGCGGGCGGCCGCGATGGCCTGGATGTTGGTATTGATGACGCTCATGGTGGTGGCGTGGTTGACTGTGGTTTAAGCCGCCGCGCCGTTGCGGCGGCTGGCAGGTTTGACGCCATCCATGGGAGGTGAACCCGGGCCGGAATCCTTGGCCCGAGTGATTTTGGGAAGTGAAGGCAGCACCTGGCCCGAGGAGGGCATGGCGGCGGCCTGATTGCTGGCCACGATCGCGGTGTGGACCTCCTTGCGGAAGATCGGCACGTCACGCGGGGCGATGATGCCGATCTTGACCACATCGCCCTCGATGCGGTTGATGCGGATCTCGATGCCGTCGCCGATGACGATCGCTTCGTTGACCTTGCGGGATAGGACGAGCATGGGAGTGGTTCCGGTTAGGCGGTCGCGCGGTTGTCGGCGGACGGAGCCACCAGCGGCCAGTGGGCGCTGTAGTGGGAATAGTTGGCGATCACCAGCTGGCGGGCGATGCGCGTGCGGCGGTTCATGACGATGGGACCGACGAGGTTGACCTTCGCTTCGAGCGGGTTTTGGTGCTGGAGCGTGACGATGTTGAGGAGCATGGCCTCGCTGGCGTCCTTGAGGTCGAGCGCCTCGGCATCGGCGTCGAACAGCTCGGGCGCGTAGCCGGCCACGAGGCCGCCCGGCTCGATCACGATGAAATGGACGGAGTCGCTGCCCCGGTGGAGCTTAAGCCACAGGAACGGCAGGTGGTCGGGCATGTAGAGCAGCTCGGCGCGGGTGTAATCCTTGAAGCCGATCAGTCCCTGCGGGAGCTCGAAGTGATTGGCGACGGGCGGCTGGGGAATCTCGGCGATGGGCGGGGCGGACAGGACTTTCATGGCGGTGGGGGGGAGGGGTGCGGGGTTAGCGGATGTAATCGAGGAGGGAGATTTTCATGATGCTCGCGGAAGACTGGAGGGCGGCCTGGTAGGCCAGCTGGGACTGGTTCAGCCGCACGATCGCGTCGGGGAGATCGACGCTCGTTTCCCGGCCGAGCAGCTCGGCGATGCTGTCGCCGCGACCCTGCTGCTGGGCGCGGTTGACCTCGATGCGGCTCTGGACGGCGCCGTTGACGGCCAGGGCCGTGACGAGCGCGTCCTCGCCGGCGATCAGGTCGCCCTGGGCGGTCGCCAGCGCGGCGCTGTCGTTGGCGGAGAGGGCGTCGCGCAGGCTCACCAGCTGGTTGAGGAGGTCGCGGATGGCGAGATTGGTGTCCGACGTGGAACCGGGCGCGACGCTGGCAACCTCGGAGAGGGGGATGCTGGCGACGCTGGCGTTGCCGTCGTAGGTCACGGCCGTGACGTTGCCGTCGACGTCGCGCGTGGCGGAGTAGGCCGGCGCATCCACGGCGGTGCCGGCGAAGATGTAGTCGTTGCCCAGGCGGGTGTTGCCGACCTGCAGCAGCTGCTCGATGAGCTGGTTGACCTCGGCCGAATAGGCGGTGAGCGCCTCGGGACCCGTGGGGGAACGGCCCAGGGTGGCCAGCTCGGTGGCACGGTCGGAAATTTCCTTCACGTCGCGCAGGCCGGAGAAGGTGGCCTGGCTGATCTCGATGGCGCGGGCGGCGTTCTCGTCGAACTGGTCCACGCGGCGCAGCTCGCTCTGGTGGTTGAGCACGCGGGCGGAGGCGGCGGGCGCATCTTCGGCGGAGAGGATGCGCTGCCCGGTCGCAACCTGCGTCTGCAACTTCGAGGTCTGCGAGCCGAGCTGCTGGATCTGGCGGACAACCGTGTCGTGGATGGTGTTGGTGGCGATGCGCATGGCGGTGATCAGCGACCGAGCTGGGTGACGATGGTTTCGAGGAGGTCGTCCACGATGGAGAAGACGCGGGAGGAGGCCTGGAAGGCGCGCTGAAACTTCACGAGGTCGGCCATCTCCTCGTCGAGCGAGACGCCGCTCACGGTGTCGCGCTGGTTGCGCACGAGCTGCTGGATCTTGTCCTGGTCCGAGGCGCGGGAACCGGCGGTGGAAAGCGCCTGCGCGAGATCGCTCACGGAGCGCGAGTAGAACTGGCCGAGCGTGCCGTCGATCAGGTCGCCGGAGCCGGTGGAGAAGGACTGGGTGGCGAGCCGGGCCACGGCGACCGCGATGGTGTTGTCGCCGGCCGCGCCGCTGCTGCCCGTCACGAGGGTGGCGCCGGTCAGGCCGGTGCGCACGGCGATCGTGCCGGCGGTCAGACCGGCCGGGTCGAAGAAATCCGCGCCGGCCGTGCTGCTCGGGTTGTAGGCGGCGTTGACCGCGGTCACGAGCTGTTCGGCAAAGGTGTCGAGGCTGTCGCGCAGGGTCTGGACCGCGCCGTCGCGCACGGACAGCGCGCCGTGGACCGAGCCGGAGCTCAGGGCGATGGCGGTGGCCGGCGAGCCGCCGGTGAGACCCGTGCCGGTGAAGGCGACGCTGCCGTTCACGGTCTCGCCGTCGAGCAGCACGATGTCGGCGTTGCTGGCATCCTTGACGGAAAGGCTGATCTGGCCGTTGCCGAGATCGGTCACGTTGACGGGCAGAATGGCGGCCAGCTCTTCGAGGCGGGCCTGACGCTGGTCGCGCAGGTCCACGGCGACGCCGGGGCGGTTGACCTCGAAGCGGCCGATCTGGGTGTTGAGCTCGGCGATCGTGGTGATCAGGCGGTTGACCTCCGCCACGTCGGCGGTGACCTCGGTGCCGAGGTCGGTCTGCACCTGGGCGAGCCGGGTGTCGGTCTCGCGCATGGTGTCGGTGAGGATGCGGGCCTGCTGCAGGAGGGCTTCGCGCGTGCCCATGTCGGTGGGCCGGGCGGCGAGGCTCTGGAAGGCGTTGAAGAAACTGTCGAGCGAGGCGGCGAGACCGCCGGTGGCGGCGCCGCTGGCCGAGATGGCCTGGCCGAGGCCGGCCTGGGCGCGCTGGAGCGACTGCTCCTGCGCGTCGAAGGAGCCGCTCAGGCCGATCTCGCGGAGCAGCTGCCGGTCGAGGAGCTGGTCGCGGAGCTGCTGCACCGACAGCACCTCGAGGCCGAAGCTCTGCACCCCCTGCGCGGTCTCCACCGTGCCGCGATCCCCGTAAAGCACGCGCTGGCGGGCGTAGTTCGGGTTGTTGACGTTGGCGAGATTGCGTCCGCTGGTCTCGATGGCCCGGCTGTGCGCATTGAGCGCCATCGTGGTCGAGTTGAGGGTGGTGAAGAGACCGGACATGGTGATTTTCGATTTTGGATTCTAGATTTTCGATTTCAGAATCCGGAAGTCGTCGAAGGGGCGATCGTGGGGCGGAGTTGGTGAGTGGAGGTGGAAACTGGTTTCAATCGAGAATCGAGAATCCAAAATCGAAAATCACATCAGCCGGCGGCCTGGAGGGCGCCGGTGGCGCGGGCGGCGGCGGTGAGCGTGCGCTGGCCGCTGGCCGAGTAGGTGTGCTGGAACGCATCCGGGCGGAGCGTGCGCATCAGCTCCTGTTGCGCCTCGACCGTGCGGGCGAGCAGCGTGTGGTTCTGCCGGGTGAGGCGGCGCACGCGGTGGATCAGCACGTTGACCTCGGCGATGAGCGCCTCGATCAGCGGGCGGGCCTCGGCGGCGATGAAGGGCAGGAGCGAGCGCAGCGTGGCGCGGGCGGGCTGGCCCTGCGAGAGGGCGAACTCGGCCACGATCTGCTCGCGGCGCTGGCGCTGGTCCGACATGGCGCGGGTGTGCGCCTCGATTTCGCCGCTCAGGAGCAGCACGCTCTCGGTGTCGCGGGCGAACAGGCTCTGCTGCTGCCGCTCGAAAAGGTTCAGGAGGCCGCCGAAGCCGGCGATCTCGGTGCGGAGGGATTCCGCGATGATGGTCCAGGGTTCGTTCATTGGGATCCTTTCGGCGCCGAGGCGGCGCGCGGGGTGAGCTGCTGCTGCAGCATGCCGGAGAGGCCGAGGCCGCCGCCTTCGCTGAGCTTGTTGGCGATCACGTCGGTGAGGAGGTAGCCATAGACGTTGCCCGAGGGGCCTTCGCCGGCGATCTTGCCGACGCTTTCCTGCAGCATCTGGCGGAGGATGATGGCCTCGAACTGGCCGGCGGCCGCGCGGACCTGGTCGGCCTGCGGGAGGTTGCGCAGGGCCTGCGGCTTGCCGGCGGCGGCGAGGCTCGCGGCGGCGGCGGCGGTGGCGTTGACGGGGGTGACGCTCATAGCTCAGTTGATGATCAGCTCGGCCTGGAGGGCGCCCGAGCGCTTGAGGGACTGGAAGATCGCCATCATGTCGCGGGTGGACACGCCGAGGGAGTTCAGGGCGGCGGCAAGCCGCTCGATGCTCGGGGGATCGTTGAGAATGGTGAAGCCGCCCTTGCCCTCGTTGACGGCGGTCTGGGTGCTGGGCACGGCGACCGTCTGGCCGCCCGGCGCGAACGCGTTGGGCTGGCTGACGCCGACGTTGGAGGTGACGGTGATCGTGAGCGAGCCGTGCGCGATGGCGACCTGCGAGAGGCGGACGGTGGAGGTGGCCACGATGGTGCCGGTGCGCTCGTTGATCACGATGCGGGCGAGCGTGTCGGGCTGGACCTCGACGGTGCCGAGGTCGGCGAGGAAGGCCACGTCGCGGCCGCGGTATTCCTCGGGCATCTTGACCCGGATCGTGGCGGCATCGACGGCGTGCGCCGAGGCGGCATAGCGGGTGTTGATGGCCTCGGCCATGCGGGCCGCGGAGGTGAAGTCGGGATTGTGCAGCAGGAGGCGGAGCGTGTCGTCCTGCACGAAGGTCGCGACGATCTCGCGCTCGACGATGGCGCCGTTGCTGATGCTGCCGACCGTCGGGTGATTCTTCTGCACGGTGGCGCCGCCCGCGCCGCCCGCGCCGCCGAGGAAGCCGCCGATGGCGACCGGGCCCTGCGCGACGGCATAGACGCGGCCGTCGGCGCCGAGCAGCGGGGTCTGGAGGAGCACGCCGCCCTGGAGGCTCTTGGCGTCGCCCATCGCCGCGACGGTGACGTCGATGCGGGCGCCGGGCTTGAGGAAGGCGCTGATGTCGGCCGTGAGCATGACCGCGGCCACGTTCTTGGCCTTGATGTCGGTGGACTCGACCGTGAGGCCGTGGCGCTGGAGAATGTTGGAGACCGCGCGCAGCGTGGAGGCGGCGTTGCTGTCGCCGTCGCCGGCGAGGCCGACCACGAGGCCATAGCCGACCAGCTGGTTGTCGCGGCCACCCTCGACGATGGTGAGATCCTTGACGCGCGAGGCGTGGAGCCCGGCGGCCGGGAGGACCGCGAGGCAGAGGGCGAGGAAACGGGACAACATCCGTGTCATGGCGTCGGTGAGGGTTAGAACGGGCGGAGCTTCTCGTAGAGCTTCGAGAGCCAGCCGCGCTTCTGGGCCTCGGTCAGGGTGCCTTCGCTGAGGAACTCGACGCGGGCGTCGGCCACGTTGCTGGAGAGCACGGTGTTGGCGGCGGAGACATCGTGCGCGCGCACGACGCCGCGCAGGACCACATGCTGGGTCTCGCCGGAGAACGTGACCATGCGGGCGCCCTCAATCACGAGGTTGCCGTTGGGCAGCACGTCGGTGACGAGCACGGCCGCGCGGGCGGTGAGGGTCTGGGAATTGTTCACCTGGCCGCCGCCGGTGTAGCTGGACTTGCCGCTGGCGCTGCTGGAGGGCAGCGCGCCGTTGTGGGTGAACCGGCCGGAGGTCGCGGCGCTGTAGATGAACTGGCCGATGGCGTCCTCGAGGCTGGAGTCGCGGTTGGCGGACTTGGTCTGCGCGCTGCTGGCGGTGGCGGACTCGGCCACGACCACGGTCAGGATGTCACCCACGCGGGAGGCGCGGCGGTCGGAGGTCATGCCGCGCTGCGTCTCGGCGGGCCACAGCGAACCGGCCTGCGCGGCGAGCGTGCAGCCGAGGGCGGCGACGAGGCAGAGGGCCTTAGAAGCGGACTTGGACACGGTTTTCATCGATGACAAAGGCGGTGAAGTCCTTGCGGGATTCGAGATTGCGGAGCGTGACGGCCTCGCCGTGGGCGCCGCTCTGGAGGGCGAGCGCCTTCATGGTGATGGAGAGCGTGCCCTCGGCGGCGCTGACCTCGACCATGTCGCCCTTCTTGACGAGGGGACGGCGGGCGACATCGCGCCAGGTAACGGTGCGGCCGGCATTGACGGCGCGGGCAAAAATGAAGGTCTGGTCGCCGACGGCGGCGGGGAGCGCGTCGCGGTCGCGGAACAGGTCCACGCGGCGGGTTTCCAGCAGGGCGGGATCGAAGGGGGTGCCGTGCATGAGCGGCTGGCGGGCGATCCAGGCGTCGCGCCAGTGCGAGGCGCGGAGCGTGATCGTGGCCTCGGCGGTGGGGTTGCCGTCGGCGAGGATGCGGCAGCGGAGCAGCATGGCGGAGGCGGCGACGGAAGGATACTCGGTGATGATCACCTGCCAGTCACGGGCGACGAGCTGCGGCGGGGTCCACACGCGGAGCAGCTCGAGCTGCAGTTCGCCCTCGAGATTGAAATGCGTGGCGAGATCGCGCGCGAGGGAGGAGACGAAGGCGTCCTGCGCGAGCGGGCCGACCGCGGGGGCGGGCGCTTCCGCGGCGAGCGGGCGCAGGGCGAGGAGCAGGAGGCAAAGGGGCAGCAGGCGGCGCATGGGGCTCAGCGTTTGAGGTTGGCGACGTTCTGGAGCATTTCGTCGGAGGCCTGGATGGACTTGGAGTTCACCTCGTAGGCGCGCTGGGCGACGATGAGGTTCACCATCTCCTCGACGATGTTGACGTTGGACGCCTCGGCGTAGCCCTGGATGGTGCTGCCGAAGCCCTGCTCGCCCGGCTGGCCGGCCTCGGGGGTGCCGCTGGCCGCGGTCTCCTGGTAGAGGTTGCCGCCCAGGCTCTGGAGGCCGGAGGGGTTGGCGAAGCGGGTGAGCGTGAGGCGGAAGGACTGGGTGCCGTTGGCTGACTGGACGGTGACCTCGCCGTTCTCGGAGACGGCGACGGAGCTGGCGCCCGGCGGGATCGGCTGGAAGCCGCTGAGGACCGGGAGGCCGTCGACGGTGACGACCTGGCCGCTGGCGCTGAGCTTGAAGGAACCGTTGCGCGTGTAGCCGATGGTGCCGTCGGCGCGCTGGACCTCGAAGAAGCCCTCGCCCTGGATGGCGATGTCCATCTTCTCGCCGGTCTGCGTGAGCTGGCCCTGGGTGAAGACCTTGGAGGTGCCGGCGACGCGCGAGCCGTTGCCGTCCTCGATGCCGGTCGGCACGAGGTTGCCGCCGCCGGTGTCGGCGCCCGCGGCGCGGGGCTTCTGGTAGAGGAGATCCTGGAACTCGATCTTGCTGCGCTTGAAGCCGGGGGTGTTCACGT
>JAUPWC010000582.1 GCA_030916665.1 Verrucomicrobiota bacterium | reverse complement strand
TAAGCCAACCGTTTGCGAATGTTGCAAGACAGAAACGCCCGCTCATCTTCTTGATGGACACCACCACGACTACGATAAGCCGCTAGAGGTTCGCTGGCTTTGTAGATCGTGCCATGGGCTAGAATCTTTGGGAGTTAATCATGCAAAATGATTCTCACCCAAAGACGTTTGACGGCGGCGTGGAAGGACACGCAGTCAACTCCTGCCACATTGACCATGTGGTACGTCATGCACATGAGCATGACCAAGGGCGGTCGGCCCTGAGTTCACCGCCGAAGTACAAGGCAGCCGGTATCAAGCCCGGCCCGTCAGACCAACTCACCAAGACTCCATCAGCAGACCACGATGATGGCAATCTGCGCGGCTTGTCTGCCCCCAACCACCAGCCTCATGCAGTAAGTCAGGGATGGCGGGATGATCGCGTCGCTGTAGCGCGAGCCCTGTACGAGGTTGGCCGTAAAGCCATCGAGCCGACGCTAGGGATGAGGCTTTGCGACTTCGAGCAGCTTGAAGGCCGCGACCTGAAACTGCACCTCGACTATGCCGACGCCGCGATCAAGACACTTCGCAACCCACCTCTCCCCGCTCCACCTTCCCCGGCCAAGACGGGAGGGGCGAGTTGAGCAATTCAATTACCGGCCAGGAGAATTGCGACATCTGCGGGCGCTTTGTTTGGCCTAACAGTCCCGGCGTATCCTGGTGCCAAACTTACACGCACCTTGATCTCAACGACCCGACATTCCGGTGTTCGCGGTGCACCGACAAGCACGGCGCCAAACAATCAAACTGTAACCCGAACAGTGGGCCGTGGTGCGGACGAAACCCGACAGCAGTTGCGGAGACGCGTCGAGCCGAGAGCGCGGGATCTCCGCCTCGTGACGGCTTTTCTGATCCAGCCCCGTCCAGCGTGGAGGAACGGTGAGATGAGCGAACGCATTGAGGTGTTCATTGAAGCGCCGAACCTTGACGCCCAAGACATTGAGTTTCGACTGCCGGTAGGCGTGACGATGTGCTGGGCGTGCCGAGGGAACGGTAAGCGCAAACAATGGTATTGCGACGCCCCGTCGATGACTGGCCCGTGCGATTGGTGCCATGCGACCGGATTTCGGCATGAGAACTCAGGGGCCGCTGTGTCGCCATCCGTGGTTAATCAGATCGCCGTGATGAATTCGCTTGAAGTCCGCCACACCAGGTACGGCAACGACTGGAGCCAGCCATGACCGCTGTTAGTGACGAGACAGGAAGGGACTGGTTGCCGCTCAAGTATGAAGACGGCCCCGACTTTTGCACCGTGACCTTTGCGACCGGCGCAGCGTTCGCTCTGACCGTTCATCCCGAGCGCATGAAACTGATGGAAGCCGCCCTTTCCGCCTCCCCGGTCGCCCAAGAGCCTGTGGCGCGCCTCTGTGGGTATTGCAAGACGTGGAATAGCAAGCCCTGCGGTGAACAGTGCTATTTGCAGCCGAACGATCCTGTTTGGACATCCCCGCCAGCCACACCGGCGGGCACTCCTGCAAATCGAGGCGACCGCGTTATCTATTGGCTGAAACGATACCAAGCCGACGAACATCTCGACGATGATGCGTGCGAAGAACTGGACGCTTTAATAAATGTCCTTAGCAAAGGGGTGAAAGTTCAACCATCGGCGGGCGTGGGGGCGGATGAAATAGCGCAGATCATAGCAACGAAGTGCTTTGACCCTCGCGTCATAGATTCTTCTGGAAAGCCCTTCTGGAAAAAGTCGCAATGGCGTGAGGCCCAACAAGCCGCCAACGCCATCCTTCTCCTTCTTTCAGGCGGACGGTCGGAGCAGGAAAGATCGCAGATGGAGGGATCGCTGTGAACGAGAAATCGAATCTAAGTCAGGCCCCAATAGTTCTTGTTCGGTTTGACGACCCAGAAAAGAAGCCGCTTCTCTATGCGTGCGGCAAGTGCGGCCAGATTCATTCCCCCAGAATCTATGCATGCAATGATACGCTGGCCCACGAGGCGGCCCGCCGCGCTGCAGAGGATTGCTACACATGCCGAACGCATAACACCTGCCAGCATTGCGGCGCTCAGTGCGAAAAGGGTTGGCTGGCCTGCGACAAGTGCAGGCGGTCGAGCAGCTTTGAAAAAGCGAAGGAAGTTCCGCTAGACGGCGTTGAAGAGTGCTTTGGATTTGATGGTGGCGAATTCTACCGGTCCCCACAGGACGCCGCCGAAGATGGCGAGGACTGGGTATACCTGTGCACGTTCCGCCATTACTCGGTCGATCTTGAGCGACTTGAGCAGGATATTCTCGACGACCATCACGATGACGCAAGCATTCATGATCTCAAGGCGTTCGACGCCTTAGTGACCGCCGTCAAAGCATTCAACGAGGCGCAGACCAGCGGATCGTTCGATGAAGATCGGACGCGGCGCGCTCGTGTCTCTCACTTGCGGGATGAAGAGGACCACTCACACCCTGATCCCCGAGACTAAGCAAAGGAAAGAGCTTTGCTGCTAACAAACCCCTATGGAGATTTGAAGATGGATTCAGAAGATCGCTCCACTCAGATGGCGTTGGAGATTTGAGATGCAGATCATGAACGGCGACCACGCAGCATTTGAGATAGAGCACGCCAACACGAAGCCTGAGGATCGCCCGGACTGGCCGCTGCCCTCATTCGAGGCGAGAGACTGGGCCGCTGCGTTCTGCAAGGTTGCTAATGAAATCGGCCTCAAGGACGCCGACGGACAGGCGATTGATGAAGGGTGGATGATCGGATGGTTCGCCAATTCATTGATGCGCGGGTTTGACGAGCACTACGCCCGCAATCCGTTGAGTAAAATCATCGCCGACCTTCTGAAATCAAAACGCATCATGGTCGTGTGCTCTAATTGCAGCGTTTATAGCCCCGAGCAATGCGGTTACTTTTCAGCAGATGAGTTGCGCAAAACGGAATCTGGGGAATGGCTCTGTTACGAGTGTTACACTGATGTAGGCGCAGAGCCTGAGTGGGAAGCTGCCCCGAAGGTTGCCTCAGTACCGGAGCCATCATCATGACATCGGATGATCGCCCTCTGCATCGCAGCCCTCAAAGCCCGTTCCCTCCCCGCAATCTGACCTCACGTAGGAGATTTTGGTGAAGCAAAGACCGCAGATTGAATCACTCCCCGCTAACGATAGCGCAGAAACCAGGTTGGAGATTTGAGATGGCACACGGTCACTGCCGAGCTTTCTCGCGACGCTTCAACTCTCGCTCGACGGCCACCCTGACAAAGTCGGTTCTGTCCTCGCCGTCATCCAAGACGGCCACGATCCGATCAAAAGTGCCTTCCTCGAATCTGGCCTGCATGTCTTCAGCCCATCTTTTTTTGCGTCCCATAGATTTTTTCTCATATGAGTTATTGACAGTATCTAATATCAGATATATAACTCATATCAGAAATTAACGCAAGGGAGCTGCAAATGACCAACCTTCCAAACCTCTCGAACCGCGCAAAGAAGGCCATGGATATCCTCGCTGACGGTGGGCAGTTCTGCTGCCGCCTTGAGCGCAATAGCTACACCGGACGCGAGCAGTTCGCTTATCGCCTCCTGAAAGAAGGGCGCGTTGTTCGCGGAATTGGCCTCGCCGCCTTCTACGAGATCAAGGACAAGTTCCTCGTTATCTGCGACGGCAACACCTCGGTTTCCACATATTACACGCTCAGGCGGGAGGGCTGAGGCATGGGCAGTAGCACAATCCTGGTTATCCATTGGGAATGGGGGCCTGAGAGCAAACATGCCGGCGCGCGGTTTTGGGGTGCTCACAGCTTGGAAGTTGATGGCAGGGTTGCCGACTGGCCGAAGGAAGGCTTAATCGCCATCGGCGCGAGCGCCGTTACTGTTGTTGACGGTGAAGGCCTCGAACTGCTGACGCCCGTCGCAAACAGAACCGAAGGCTTGCGCGGCGCAAAACCCAACTCACTCTCGGAGCCATCCTCATGACAACTGATGATCGCCTTGTGAGTGGAGCCTCTTCTGAATCCCCAAACAAATCCAGCGGGGATATAGGAGAGAGAACATGGACGCCTGAACAATTTTGGGAGTTCGCAGCGGCTTTCCTTGGCGACCACGAAGCAACCACGTCACGCACCATGATCGAAGACAGTGGCTTGGTTCTTATTCCAGCCGCCGAGATCGAAAGGCGCGACAGGCTCATATCCGCTCACCAACAGCAGATCATAGACGGCTCCGCAATGTTGGCGGCAAAAGACGCCGAGATCGAAAGGCTCAGGCTAGGCTATCGCGCGATCATGGAGGGCCTGATTGCTGGCCGCGTTGGAGGCGATGATGTTGTCTGGTACGACAACATCGAGACGCTGTTCGACTTCTGCGATGTAATGATCAATGGCAATGAACCTCGCCAGTTTCACGAGCTAAAATCGCTGGAAGACCGCGCCCTCACCGCCGAATCCGCCGCAGCTGCTGCTTCAGAGAGTGAGTGATCCATGCGCGGGCGGGAGGATTGAAGTGATTTTGTTTCTCGATCACAAGATTTTCGGCAACGGCTATGGAATGGCGTCGCCGTATTTTGACGACAAGTTCTACTGGCTGTCTGGCGAGCTATACACAGCTATGTCCGGACTTGGCGCACAGCTTCACAGCTTCCAGTGGACGCACCCGAACGCTGGCGAGGAACGTGTGCTGTGTAAGCGAAGGTTTCGACCGCTGCACAGCAACCGCAGGCGGCTTTGGCTATTCAGGGATAGATGGTTCGCGATTCCGACGCCGATAAGTCGCGTGACCATTGCGTGGTCATGGATCGATTTGCCGAGAGACCTTGATGCCGCTCACGCCGCACTTCGCGAGCTTCGCAAGGAGCTTGGAGAGCATATCCCATGACCCGCACCCCTGCCCGCGCCGGACAAACTGGCGTGGCCGAACCGTGTTCAAGCTGTGCCACAGCGCGGCGCAAGAAGCAATCGGAGCCCCATCATGACGAATCCTGATCGCGGTGAACTGGTGAAGCTCAACGAGGCAGGGCTTGAAGCTGCCGTCCGTGAGTGTGCGCGCATCACAGCTCCCGAAATCACCAATGATGAGTATGAGCGTATCAAGGCCGACAACTCGCCGCGCTACCAGAACACGCGGACGGAAATGGCGCGCGCGATCCGTGCGTATCTCCGCGCTGCTAAACCCGCGCTATCGTCAATCGTGACGTGCTGCGTTACCGGCGCAATCCCCGGTGATGGAGGCGCTTGCGGTGATTGTGACCCGTGCCTTTTGGGCGAGGCGTCGGTGCCCGCTCCGGTCAAGACTCTGATCGCTGAGAAAAATAGCCTCATCCACCGCGTAGGAGAGTTGGAGGACGAGCTTGATTCCCTTCGCCGTCTCGGATACAGAAAGAGCGGCTGTAACAATTCGTGAATACGCATCTATTGCGTATGGCGGAGGATTAATCCTCTTCCGGCGTGAACTTGAACTTACGCCGTGCTGCGGCTGTCCCCTTTGCGTCTATCTTCCAGCGCGTTTCCAGTGAGCCATTGGGGCCGCTTCTATAGCTCACGATGTGCGTCAAGGAGCAATCGCAGCAGCGATGCTTGTGATCTTTCTTGGTGATCCGCACCCATTCCGAATCTTCAAGGTGATAGAACTTGGTCATACGCGGTGAAGCTCCCCGCGAAATTCGACAGTATTTTCTGAAAACACATGCACCAGCTCAGGCCACAAAAGCTCGCCCTTGCGAAATGTCAGCACGGCAAAACCGCTGCGATGGTCTTTCGGGTTGTCCTCAGAGTAGTGAACAAATTGCGGCCCGTTCGGGTCTGCCAGCGTCCCACAATCCACGCC
>JAUPWC010000581.1 GCA_030916665.1 Verrucomicrobiota bacterium | reverse complement strand
TGCTCCGCTCGCTCTTCTGCTCGTATGTGATCCTTGGTCACAGCGAGCGCCGCACCTACTTCGGCGAGACCGATGCGATCGTGAACCAGAAGGTCGTCGCCGCCCTCAAGGCGCAGCTCAAGCCCATCCTCTGCGTCGGCGAGACCCTCGCCGAGCGCGAGGCCGGTTCGACGCTGGCCGTCGTGCAGAAGCAGACCGAGGGCGGCCTCGCCGGCGTCACCGCCGAACAGATCGCCAACGTCGTCATCGCCTACGAGCCCGTGTGGGCCATCGGCACCGGCAAGGTTGCCACGACCGCGCAGGCGCAGGAAGTCCACGCGTTCATCCGCGACCTGCTGACCAAGCTCTACGGCGCCCCGCTGGCGCAGAAGATCCGCATCCTCTACGGCGGCTCGATGAAGCCCTCCAACGCCCCCGAGCTGCTCGCCGAAAAGGACATCGACGGCGGCCTCATCGGCGGCGCTTCGCTTGAGGCCCGGTCGTTCATCGACCTGGTCAAGGCGGCCGACGCGGCGAAGTAAGCCACCGCAGGACACAGTTGTTTTCACGATGCCGGGGCGCGCGCAAGCGGCCCCGGCATTTGCTTTGCCAGCCGGATTCCACCGGGCGGTCAGCGGGATTGGGGTTGTCGTGCAGGTGGGGCGCAAAATACTCGCCGGATGGACACCCGGAGCAGACCCGCGCGGATGCTGATGATGACAGTCTTGGTGACCGCCGTGGTGCTGGGCTATGCGGCTTTCACGCAGCATGCGTGGGAGGACTACTACATCACCCTGCGCTCCAGCCGGAACATGGTGGAGGGCCACGGGCTGGTTTTTCAGCCGGGTGAGCGGGTGCATACCTTCACCTCGCCCTTGGGCGTGCTGGTGCCGGCGGCCTGCACCTGGTTGGCCGGACCCGGTAACGAAGAGTCGGCGCTGTGGCTTTTTCGGCTGCTGAACGCTGCGGCTTTGGTGGCGGCGGCGATCTGGGCGTGGCGTCGCTTCGACACGCTGGGCACCGGCTGGCTGGGTCGCTTGGTTTTCTACGGGCTCGCTTTCGCCGATGCGAAGCTGGTCGGCTTTTCCATGAACGGCATGGAGACGGCGATGCTGGTGGCGTTTGTGGTTTGGCTGTGGAGCGAGCTGGAACAGTTGCCCGGACCGCGGCCGTGGGCGGTGGCGGCCGGATGCGGCGGCCTGATGTGGACGCGCCCCGACGCCTTCATCCTCGGGGCCGCACTGATCATTCCGCATCTTTTCTTCCGGAAGAAATCCGGCGGGAGCGGCGCACTGCCATGGCGCGCATTGTCGGGGGGAGTGTTGCTGGGCGGACTGATCTACCTGCCCTGGTTTGCCTGGGCCTGGTGGTATTACGGCTCGCCGGTTCCGCACACCATCATCGCCAAGGGGCAGGTGACGCCGCCTTTGGATGTCGCGTCCGTTCTGCTGATTCCCTGGCGCAGCATGACGGGGGATTCGCTCCTCCGGGATATTTTTCTGCCAACCTACTGGCATCACGGCGGCTGGCCGGCGTGGCTCCCGGGTTGGGCGTATGTTCTCAGCCTGCTGGCCTCACTCGGCTGGATCTGGCCCGGGCTGGCTGCCCCCTTCCGCCGGGTATCCCTGGCGCTTTTCATCGGCAGCTTCTACTTCTGCGCGATCATTCTGTTCCCGTGGTATTCGCCGCCTTGGACAGTCCTGGCCGCCCTCGCCCTGGCGGGGATGGTGGACGAACTGGCAGGGAAGGACGCTGGCCGGCTGCGGGCCGGGATCGCGCGTTCGCTTGGTGTGCTGACGGTTGCGGTGCAGGTGTTCGTGCTGGTGCTGTCGGCCTGGGAGATGAGAAGCCAGCAGCGGATCATCGAGCAGGGCATGCGGCGCGAGATCGGGCTTTGGCTGCGCCAACAGGCGGCGCCCGGCGACACGGTGTTCATGGAATGCCTCGGTTACATCGGCTACTTTTCCGGGCTGAAGACGTATGATTACCCGGGGTTGAGTTCACCCGAGGTGGTCGCAGCCATCCGCGGTGGTGCACACCGCTTCACCGAGGTCATCGACCGGACGAAGCCGGACTGGCTCGTGCTGCGTCCGTTCGAGATCGCCGATGCAGCCAAGCCCGAGAACGCCGCCTGGCGGCACTACGAATTGGTGCGGGCTTGGGACAAGCGCGGCGAACTGGATGCGGTGACGGTTCTGCCGGGCAGGGGGTGGGTGGATCGGGACGCGCAATTCCTGGTTTTCCGCCGCAGGCCATGACGCCGGTCGCGCGGCTCTGTCACGGTTCGCGGCGGAGTTCCGCGAGCAGTTCGGCGACGGGGGCGTGAAGCTGTTCCGGGTCGAGCTGGCCGGTAAGTTTTTCTATCAACCCGGTCGCGGCCTCGTCTCCGCGATGTTCCAGCGAGGCGCAGAGCGCGGCATACAGCGCCATCTGGCGGGAGCCGTCCGCGAGATCCCCGCGCCCCTTGAGTTCGTAGAGGCCGGCGGTTTCCGCCAGCAGGGAGGCGTAGGTGAGCACTTTCTCGTGGGCGGAGGTCGGACTCTCGTTCTGACGGAGGGCGGCGATCTGGTCCGCCAGCTCCAGTCGCAGGAAGTCCGCCGGCGGGACCGGAAACAGTTTCTCCTGCAGGTGAAAGGACAGGAGGAGGGCCTCTTCGAGTTCCCGGTCACTGCGCCGGCTCATGAGCCGGGCGACAAACTGCCGGAGCAGTTCCAGCTGGCGAAGTAGGTAGTCCTGCCGGATGCCGGCCATGTTCAGTTCACGCGACCCGCCATGGAATCGATCAGCGCGGTCAGGAAGGCCTTGTCACCGGGCAGCGAGCGCAGGGCGGCCAGGGCGGCATCGGACTGCTGGCGGGCGAACTTTCGCGAGGCGTCGAGGCCGTGCAGCTTGACGTAGGTGGTCTTGCCGGCCTTGGCGTCCTTGCCGGCGGTCTTGCCGAGGGTGGCCGTGTCGGCGGTGGCATCGAGGATGTCGTCCACAATTTGGAAAGCCAGGCCGAGGTGCCGGCCGGTGGCGCGGAGGGCGGTGAGCTGGGTGTCGGTCGCTCCACCGCAAAGTCCTCCGGCGACAAGCGCGACCTCGATCATGGCGGCGGTCTTGTTGAGGTGGATGAACTCAAGTTCCCCGGCGGTGGCGTCGGCCTTCTTTTCGGCAAGCAGGTCCTCCATCTGGCCGCCGATGAGGCGCTCGCTGCCGGCGGCGTCGGCGATCACGCCGGTGAGCGCCGACGCCCATACGGGGTGGCCGGCGTAGTGCCGGGCGATGAGCTGGAAGGCGAGCGTGAGCAGCGCATCGCCGGCGAGCAGGGCGGTGGCTTCGTCGAACTGCCGGTGCGTGGTGGGGCGGCCCCGTCGGAGATCGTCGTTGTCCATGCAGGGCAGGTCGTCATGGACAAGCGAGTAGGTGTGGATGCACTCGATCGCGACCGCGGCGGGAAGGGGATCGTATCGCGCAGCGTAAAGATCGGCCGTTGCCAGCGTCAGGACCGGGCGCAGGCGTTTTCCGCCGCCGAGCAGGGCGTAGCGCATGGCCTCGTGCAGGCGGGCCGGGCGGGTGGTCCCGGACGGCACGAGCCGGTCGAGGCCTTGCTCGGCCCGTTGGCGGTAGGCTTGGAATTGCGCGGCGAAATCCATGACAGACGGGCAACTTCCGCCCGGGACGGGATGTTGGCAAACGGATTGTTAAGCGGGAGTTGCGGCCAGAACAGACTCGCCTTGCGGCCCGGCAGCCTTTCTATCAGCCCTATCCGCGATGCCCACCTACGAATACGTCTGCACCAAATGCGGCCATGAACTGGAAGCATTTCAGTCCATGAAGGACGCCCCGCTTACCAAGTGCCCCTCCTGCAAGAAGGCCGGGCTGAAGCGCAAAATCGGCGGAGGGGCCGGCCTCATCTTCAAGGGCACGGGCTTCTACATCACGGATTACAAGAAGCCCGGCGCCAAGAAGGAGGCCGCGGCCGAGAAAGCGGCGTCCACCAAGACTTCCGACAGCAAACCCGCAGCGACCACCGCTGCGAAATAACCCCGCCCCCGCCATGGCCGAGAACAAGAAAATTGAGAAAGCCCTCTATGGTCCCAGTCCAACCGAGGTGGCGCTGGGCGCCCTGCTCGGTCTGCTGGCCGGCGTCCTCGCCGCCTGCGTCTATCTGGTGCTCAAGCCCGTTTCGACGGTGAAGGAGATGCCCAAGGAGCCCGTGCGCGGCATGCTCTATTACATCGCCGGCAGCGACTCCACGGCCAAGGGCCGGACATGGTCGGCCAAACAGAAGCAGTTTGTCGCCAGCACCAGCATCAGCCTGGTCGAGGAAGAACTCAACGCCTGGGCCACCAGCACCTTCGCCGCGGCGGCGAAGCCGGCCGCTCCGGGCGGGAAAGCCGCAGAGGCTGCGTCGTCGGAAGGCGGTATTTTCCAACCCGGCACACCGAATTTCAAGTTCGTGGACGGCAAGCTCCAGATCGGCACCAAGTGCGTGCTCAACTGGTATGGACTCACCACCGAAGTCATGGTGATCGCGACCGGCGCTTTCGAGCGTTCCGGCGACCGATACGTTTTCAAGGCCGACACCCTGCATCTGGGTTCCTGCCCGCTGCATCTGCTGCCGTCCGTGGCGGCTCCGTTTTTCGACCACTTGGTCGGCAAGAAAAAGGTCCCTGACGACATCCGGTCCGCCTGGGTCAAAGTTGACGAGGTGGCCCTTGAAGGCGGGGCGCTCAAGCTGAGCTTTCAGTGATCCGCAGTCGCCAAGCCTACGGACGACAGGTCGGCCCGGTCGGACGGGGAATGCTTTGGCGGCACGGTTGATTCTCCCGTGTCGAAGAATCTGAAGAACATCAGCGTGGTCGCGGGGGCGACCGTGGTATCCCGCGTGCTGGGGCTGGTGCGCGAGGTGTTCATCGCCGCCGTGTTCGGCACGAGCGCGCTGAGCTCGGCGTTCGTGTCGGCCTTCACGTTGCCGAACCTGTTCCGCCGCCTGCTGGGCGAAGGCGCGCTGACCGCGGCCTTCGTGCCGACGCTGACGCAGGAGATCGAGCACCGGCAGCGCGCCGCGGCGTTCGGGCTCGTGAGCAAGGTCGTGAGCTGGCTGCTCGTCGTCACGGTGGGAGTGGTGGTCGTGGCGATGCTGGGTTTGGCCGGAGCCGGCTGGTATCTGGGGCAGGGAAGGGCGACGGGCCTGACAACGGAAACGGTGCAGCGCTGGGTTCTCGGTGCCGACCTGGCGGTGATCCTGTTTCCCTACATGATCTTTGTCTGCCTGGCCGCGGCCTTCAGCGCGGCCTGCCAGGTGCTCGGACGCTTCACGGAGCCGGCGCTGTCGCCCGTGTGGCTGAACCTCGCGATCCTCGCCGCCCTCGGCCTCGGCGCCTGGTGGGCGTGGGAGGATCGCGCGCGGATGAATCTGCTTTGCGCCGGCGTGCTGACCGGAGGCTTCCTCCAGATGGCGGTGCCGGCGGCTGTGCTCTGGAAGGAAGGGTGGCGTCCGACCTTCGACCTGCGGCCCGACGAGCGGGTGCGTGAGATCGTGCGGCTCATGGGTCCGACGGTCATCGGTTCGGCGGTCTACCTGATCAACATGGCGGTCGCGCGTTTCATCGGGCTTTCGCTCAACGACAGCGCCGCCCAGGTGCTCAATCTGGCCACGCGGGTGATGGAGCTGCCGATCGGCATCTTCACGGCGGCGATTGCCACGGTGGTTTTTCCTCTGATCGCCCGGCACGCGGTAAAGTCGGACTGGGCGCAGCTGGGGGCTGATTACCACAAGGGCCTGCGGCTCGTGCTGGTGATCAACGTGCCGGCCGCCGTCGGGCTCGCGCTGCTGAGCGAGCCGGTCACCCGGCTGCTCTTCGAGCGCGGAGCGTTTACGGCGGAAGACACCGCACTCATGACGCCGATTCTCGCGGTCTGCGCGCTGGGGCTGCCTTTTCTCTCGTTCACGACCGTGGCCTTGCGCGGTTTCTATGCGCTGAAGGACACGGCCACGCCGGTGCGGGCCGCGGTGCTGAGTTTCGCGGTCAATCTCGCGGCCAGCCTGCTGTTGATGCGCTGGTTTTCAACGATCGGTCTGGCGATCGCCGGCAACCTCGCGGTACTCGCCCAGTGCTGGTATCTGCAAAGAAAACTCGCGAAACGCATGCCGGCGCTGAGTTTCGGCCCGCTGCTGGGAAATCTCGGCAAGATCGTCGCGGCCAGCCTGCTCATGGGCATGTCCGTGGGGCTGGCCGTGTGGGGCTGCGGACGCTTGTCGCTGTCGGCGCACATTCACGATTTTCTTGTGGTGGGAGCGGTCATTCCGCTCGCGGCGGCAATTTATGGCGCCTTGCTCTGGGGCATGAAGATCGAGGGCCGCGAGGAACTTTCCGCTTTGGTGCAACGTCTGCGCGGCAGGACAAAGGGAGGCGCGGCATGAGCGGGGCGATCACGGTCCGGCACAACTTGTCGGCGCACCGCTACGAGGCGGTCGTGGACGGTCATCTTTCCGTCTGCGAATACGAGGACGCGGCCGGAAGCCGCGTGTTCACGCACACGCTGGTGCCGCCGGAGCTGCGCGGCCGCGGCATCGCCGAGCAGTTGGTGCGCACGGCGCTGGCGGAGGCGCGGGCTGCGGGCCTCAAGGTGGTGCCGGCGTGCAGCTACGTGGCGCGCTTCATCGAGCGGCACGGCGAATATCGGGACTTGCTGGCGGAGTGAGGCCGCGTGGTTTCACACCGCGGGTGTGAGCGCCGCGACCCGGTCCTGCAAACCGGCCAGCACCATCCGTGCGGCGGTTTCCGGCGGGATGCGGTCGGTGTTGATCACGAGGTCGTAGGCGTGCGGGTCGTTGATGTCCTGTTCAAAGTTGGTCCGCACATGGCGTTCGCGGGCCTGGTCGTTGTCCGTGATGAAATTTCCGGCGGCGGTGCGGTCGCACTGGAGCTTCTGCTGCGCCCGGCGGATGCGGGATTCGAGCGGCGCGATGAGGCGCAGGTGCAGGCCGGCGGGCAGATCCCGGGTAATGAGATGCGCCGCGCGACCCGAGATGATGACGTGGCCCAGTTCGGCGAAGCGATGGATGGCCTCGGCGACGCGATGCTCCAGTTCCCAGAGCGGCGGGTGCAGGCCGACCATTTCGCCGATGAGTCCCTTGATCTCAGGGAGTCGATCCTCGGGCAGGTAATCGGCGAGTTGCTCCGGCAGGTGCTGATGGTTGAGGGCGTGATGCAGCAGGTCCTTGTCGAGGAACATCCAACTGCGTCCGTCTTCGCCCAGGTTGGCGTCGAGCATGGGCAGCAGGTGTTTGCCGAGCGTGGTGGCGCCGGCGCAGGTTTCGCGGGAGAGGGTGATGAACGGACGGGGTTGGGAGCCGGTCAGGGCGGCGAAGCTTCCGTGCGGGGTCTTGAGCCGCGCGTGCAGGATCGTCAACCCGTGTTGCAGATAGGGATGGGTTGTCATGGCGGGACGGGGTTGGGGCAGGACGGCTGAAAGCAGCCGGAGGGGCATCCCGGGGAACCGGGTTCCCTCATTGGGCATGATACGCCCGCAGCGGCGCTTCCGCCACGGGAATTGCTGCGCATCGGTTGGGGCAATTGGTGCGGAGCTTGTCTCGCGGTCTTATCCGGGCATGAAAAAACCCGCAGCTTGCGGCTGCGGGTTGAAGATGGAGGGAGGGGAATCAGGCTTTCTGCACAAGGCCGGCCTTGATGGCCTTGACCGAGACCCACATGCGCTTGGTGCCGCCGTTGGGGAGCTTGACCTTGATCCACTGCAGGTTCGGGCGGAACTTGCGGGTCGTCTTGCTCGTGACGTGCGTGCCGATGCCGCCGCTCTTCTTGGACTGACCCTTGCGGTTGATGATGCTGCCCATCGTCGGGCGTTTTCCAGTGATTGCGCAAATTCGTGCCATGGTGTTTCTTGAGTTAAAAGGTCGTGAGTAAAGGACCGGCTTTTCGCTTAGCAAGGGAATTTTGGTTTTTCGTGCCGCGCAGGTTCACTTGCGTAAAGCGTGCAGGGCCTGAAACTTCTGCCCCATGTGCGCGGGATGCAGCAGGTGCATCAGCATTCTTTTGCGCGGACTCAGCCCCTTCGCCTCGGCCGCCGTCATCGCCGCCAGCACTTCGGAAGCATGGCGGGCGAAAAAACTCTCCTGTGACTCGACCATGGGCTCGTTGAAACGCGCCTGCACGAGCCCGTCCTCCAGCCAGTCCCAGCAGATGTGGCAGGTCAGGTCCTGCTCGCCGGGGCGGTTCAGCAGGTCGTCGCCCATTTTCTGGCGGAAATACGTCCGCGCCGTGCCGGTCGGCATATCCTCGGCCAGCACCTGCCAGGGACGCCCGTAGTCGAGGGCCAGGAACAGCCCCTGCCACGGCTGGGCGACGATCTTCTCCAGCAGCGGTATCGTGCGCAGCGGCAGGTCGAGGTGATAGCCCTCGGTGGAGGCCTTGGGCAGCCGGTCGCGCTCGGCCGCGAGTTCCGCGCAAAACTCCGGCAGTTCCGTCTCCACGAGTTTGCCGTCGCGAAACGCCACGCCGAGCTCGCGCCAGGCGCCGTCGCGCCACACCACGCGGTGAAACGGCTGCGCGTCGAACAGCTCGTTGGAAAACACCACGACCGGTCCGCTGACGGCCAGCGGCTCGCCGAGGCGGATCGTGCGGTAGGAGGCGAAGGAGTGGGGGATGTCGCGCAGCGCACCGCCGCCCGGCTCGGCGCCGATCTCGACGAAGTGAAAATCCGCCGGCCGCGCCGGCGCGAGCAGCTTGCCCACCGCGGCCACGAGCAGTTCGCCGAAGACCGGGTTGAACGACGTGGCCGTGTAGAAATCCGCCTTGCGGTCGCGCCCGACGCGCCGGAAATCCCGCGTATAGTAGCCGGCGGTCGGGTGATACATCGCCAGTTCCATGAAGCGCGCAAAGGGCACGCCCTGCGCCGCGCCCGGCTCGGCGGCCATGATTTCGAGGAAGTGCGCGGAGGAACCCATTTACAAAGGAGCCCATTTGCCCACACTGCGGGCCGATGTTCAAACGTTTCCTCGCCATCATCTCGGCCGTTGTCGCCGGCTTTCTGCTTGCGCAGTTTGCCGCCCGCCAGCAGGGCGCGCCCAGCTGGTGGCCCGACCGCGACCGCGACCGGCAGGTGCGCTACTTCAAGGAAGTGCTGCAGCTGGTGAAGGAAAACTACGTCGGCGATGCACCCGCCGACTATGAAAGCCTCACCCGCGCGGCCCTGGACGGCATGGTCGGGAGCCTGGACCCGCATTCGGAGTTTCTGGCCGCCGACGCTTTCCGGGAGACCGAGGACGAACTGGCCAACGCCTTCACCGGCGTCGGCATCCAGGTGGAGCAGCGGGACAATCACATTGTGATCGTCGCTCCGATTCCCGGCACGCCGGCCGACCGGGCCGGATTGCAGCGCGGAGACCGCCTGGTGAAAATCGACGGCAAGGCGCTCGTAAACCCGACCCTCGACAGCACCATCAGCCTGGTGCGGGGCGAGCCGGGCTCGCTCGTGACGCTGACGGTTTTCCGTCCCAGCCAGAGCCGGCAGATCGACTATCCCGTGCGGCGCGAGCGCATCAAGCTGGAGAGCGTGCGCCTGGCCGGATTGCGCTCAGGTGGGATCGGCTACCTGCAGATCACCCAGTTCAGCGAACGCACCGGCGACGAATTCAGCAAGGCGCTGACCGAGCTGGAAGACCGGGGCATGCGCGCGCTGGTCATCGATCTGCGCAACAACCCCGGCGGCCTGCTCGATGCGGCGATCGACGTGTGCAGCGAGTTTTTCGACAAGGACGAGCTGATCGCCTACACGCAGGGCCGGACACCGGACACGCGGGAAAGCTACTATTCCTCCAATGGACACCGGAAGCGGAGCTACCCGGTGGCGATCCTCGTGAACGGCGGCAGTGCCAGCGCGGCCGAGATTGTGGCCGGGGCGATGCGTGACACCAAGCGAGCGGTGATCGTGGGTGAAAAATCCTTCGGCAAGGGTTCAGTGCAGAGTGTGATCGAGTTGGACAAGGGCGAGGGCCTGCGCCTGACGACCGCCCGCTACTACACGCCGAGCGGCATCACCATCCACGAGCGCGGCATCCTGCCGCACGTCGAGGTGGAGGTCAGTCCCGACGACGAGGCGCGCATCCGCGTGCAACAGGCGCGGCCGGATCTGTCGGCCTCACCCGAGGAAAACTTCAAGCCTGTCGACGACATCCAGCTGGCCGCGGCGGAGGAGGTCCTGACCGGCGTGCTGGCGGCGGGAAAATGATCCTCGCACTCGAGAGTTCCTGCGACGAGACGGCGGTGGCGGCCTTTGATCCGGCCAAAGGATTCGCGGGCGAGTGGGTCCACAGCCAGATCGCGCTGCACGAGGCGTATGGCGGCGTCGTGCCCGATCTCGCCAGCCGGGAGCACCTCGCGCATTTTGGCCCTTTGCTCACCCGCGCCCTCGGCGTTATCCGGCCGGAGCAGATCTCACAGATCGCGGTCACGCAGGGTCCGGGGCTCGCGGCTTGCCTGGCGATGGGCTTGGCCGCGGCAAAGAGTCTCGCGCTGGCATGGCGCGTGCCGGTGGTGGGCGTCAACCACCTCCGCGCGCACGCCTTCTCGCCGTTCATCGCGCTGCACGCCGCGAATCCCGCGGCCTTCGACGCCGACTTCGCCAAGCTCCTGCCGCATCTCGGACTGCTCGTTTCGGGCGGCAACACCGCGCTGTTCAGCCTCGACGAGTCGCGCCGGATCACGCTGCTGGCCTCGACGATGGACGATGCCGCCGGCGAAGCGCTCGACAAGGGCGCCAAGCTCCTCGGGCTCGGCTACCCCGGCGGGCCGCAGGTCGAAAAGCTCGCGGCGACCGGCAACCCATCCGCCTACGCTTTCCCCAAGGCCATGGCGCAGCGCTCGACGCTGGAGTTCAGTTTTTCCGGTTTGAAAACCAGTCTCCGCTACCAGCTGGAGAAGATGCAGCCGGGCGACGTCGAGGCGCGCAAAGCCGACCTCTGCGCCAGTTATCAGGCCGCGGTGTTCGATGCGCTCGTGCGCAAGAGCCGCCTGGCCTTGGAGCGCGGCGCTTACCGCAGCTTTGGCCTGTCCGGTGGCGTGGCCAACAACAAGACCCTGCAGCGCGAACTTGAGAAGGTGGCCAAGACGCAGAACATCATGTTCCTTTGCGCCCAGCCGCAGCACACGGGGGACAACGCCGGCATGATCGCCTTCGCCGCCTACGCGGAGCGGGAATCCGGCGGACTGCGTCCGGACGGACTCGGACTGGAAGTCATACCCAGCCTGCCGCTGGCGGCCTCCTGAAGTCCCGCTTGCTGGCACGCAGGCGGGTCGCTTTGCTGACGGCGTGCTGACGCGATGCCTGCTCATCGGACTGCTCTTCCTCGCGCCCCTTCGGGCGCAGGAGAACAAGGCAATCCCGGCCGATGAGCTGGCGCGCGCGCCGACTCCGGCGCGCATCGCGACGCTGGTGGACCAGGCGACGGCGCAGGGCTGGGGCAGTGTGATGCCCTCCCTGCGCGCCGGAGCGCAGCAGGCTTACGAGTCAAACAGCGGTTACGCCGCGCAGTGGTATTACCTCTACCGCTGGGCGCGGCTGCTGGGGACGCCCTACCAGAAGTCGATCCAGGACTGGATCCGCGCTGTTGAGCAGGCGCAGGTGGTGCATCCCAACATGGCGGCGAGCTACGAATACCGGCCGGGCTCGCTGGCTGCGGGCCTGAGCCGGGAATTGCTTTTGACGATCCTGGGCAACGCTGTGCTCTCCGAGGAGTTTTTTCAGCTGTTGTCGCCGCTCGACAACTCCGCGGAGGTGCTCGCGATCCTGCAGAAAATCCAGCAGAAGGAGCCGGCGCTGTTCACGGCGTATCCGGCACTGGCCCTCGCGGTGGCGGTCGTGCACGATGTGCCTCCCTCGCCGCAGTGGCCGCACGGGCAGGTCAGCGCAACGCTGCTGCCGCGCAAGCCGCCCGCACCGGAGCTCATCTTCGGTCACCTCGCGCGGCAGGATCGCGCCAACAGCACGGCGCACAAACTCGTCCGTCTGCCGGCCAGCGAGCTGAAGTTTCTCGTGGATATCGTCACGCCGTTGACCGAACTGGACTGGGCGCGAAAGAACGTGTCGCCCGGGCTGGCCGACCTCGGCAAGGCCTACGACCTGATCAAATACCGCAAGGACCGGGTCGCCGCCAACCAATACAACTGGCCGGGGACCGCCTACACGTTGCCGGTGATCCTGCAGCAGGGAGGGATCTGCGTGGATCAGGCCTATTTTGCGAGCACCGTGGGCAAGGCAAAGGGCATCCCGACGATCATGTTCCGCGGCGCGGGGCTCGACGGCCGGCACGCGTGGTTCGGCTACCTCGATGCGGCTCAGCGCTGGCAGCTCGACTGCGGACGCTTCGCCGAGCAGAAGTTCGTCACCGGCCTCGCCTTTGATCCGCAGACCTGGGGCAACATCAACGACCACGAACTGCTCTTCATTACGGAGCGGTTCCGGGCGCTGCCGACCTACAAGCTCTCTGTCGTGCATGCGGAGTTCGCCGGCGACTATCTGCGCGAAGGCAGGCTGGATCTGGCGCTCAAGGCCGCGCGCGAGTCGGTCAACCGTGACCGCCGCAATCTCGATGGCTGGGAAATCCTGCTCGCCGCCCAAAAGGCTAAGGCGCCCGCCGATCTGCGGGCGCAGGAGGCGCTGCTGCGCGAAGTGCTGCTGGCTTTCCAGAAATACCCCGACCTGGAGATCCGGTTTTCCCGCCGGCTGATCGAGGTGCTGCGGCAGCGCGGCGAGACCAGCCTGGCGGCCTTTGAGGAACAGCGGTTGGGCAGGAAATATCAGGCCGCCCGGCAGGACCTGAGCATGGGGCAGGCGGCGGCCTCCTTGCAGCGGAGCATGCAGGGCGACGACCTGGCCACGCAGATCAAGCTATTCAACCGCACGCTCGACACGGGCGGACAGGGCGCGGGCATCGACTTTTACGACACCATCGTGGTGCCGTTCGTCCTGCATCTGGCCGCCCAGGGGCAGGTGCCCGCGGCTTTGCAGGCGGTGGAGCGGGCAAAGCGCACGCTGCGCGTTGAACCCGGCTCCCAGATCGAGGGTGAGCTGGCCGCCTTGGGGGCCCGCCTGAAGTCCGGGAATATTCCCAAAAAAGCGGATTAGGGATGAACCTTTTCCGCCTTGTAGGCGTCATAGGTGCGGTTTCACTCCCATACAAAGACCATGTTCGAAATCATCAAGGGCGCCGGCCTGCTCATTTACCCGCTCTCACTTTGTTCCATCGCCGCCGTTTACATCATCTGTGAACGACTCTTCGCCCTCCGCAAGGAGGCGGTGCTGCCCGACGACCTCGTGGACAAGATCATCGAGGGTAAGATTCCGGAAGGCGGCCGCCACTCCGTGATGGCTCGCATCGTTGAGTTCGCCGGCCGCCACAAGGGCGATCCCGAAGCGGTCAAGGCCTTCGCCCGCCTGGAGATCAACCGCATGGAGCGCGGCATTCCCTATCTGGACGTCATCTACATCGCCGCGCCGATGCTCGGTCTGACCGGCACGGTCATGGGCCTGCTGCGCGTGTTCGGACAGATTTCGCCGGAGACCGGCCTGCCCGATCCCGCCGCCTTCACCAAGGGCGTGTCGCTCGACCTGTCGGCCACCCTGATCGGTCTGATCGTGGCACTCGTTTCGATCGTGCCGGCCGG
>JAUPWC010000580.1 GCA_030916665.1 Verrucomicrobiota bacterium | reverse complement strand
CGCCCGCTCGCGGATTGAACCAAGAGAAGGCGAAGGTGCCGGGTGCGTCGCCCAGGTCGAGGGTGGCCTCACCGCCGGTCGGCAGGTAGACGAGGTAGAGCTTGCCGGACTGCGCGAGACAGTAGCGGGAGTTGTCGTGCGCGGGATTGCCGACGAGTTCGTCGGCGTTGGTCATTTGCGCGAGCGGGATGGCATGATCGCGGAAGAAACCGAGGGCGATGCGGCAGAAGTCCCAGGACCGGTCGCGGCTGCGGAAATCCTCGAGGAGCAGGTCGTTTTCGGGGAGTTGGTAGCCGAAGTAGTATTCTACGCCGCCGCCACCCGCCATCAGCGTGCCCCAGAGGGTGGCCTTGCGGATGTCGTGCTCGTCGTAGCCGACCTCCTTGCCCTGGTTGTTTTTGCCGGCGTAGCCCTTGTAACCGAGGTCGGGGGGCACGCCCTGATTGGCCGGATTCTGTTCGTCGTTGCAGACGACCCAGGGGCGGCCGGCGGCCGCGGAAGCACGCACCCAGCGCAGGGTCTGCTGGTGGGCCAGCTTCCAGCTGTTCTGCGCGGAGGCGCCGGTGAGTTCGGACTGCTTGCCCAGGAGGTTTTCATAGACCTCGTCCTGCTGTTCGGGGAAGCTGTGGATGACCAGCAGGTGGTCGTAGGGGTCAGTGTCCCGGATGAATTGCGCCATGGCGCGCTGCTCCTCCGGCGTCTGGGTGTTTTCCTCACCCAGGTTCCAATTGAGGGCTAGGTTGTGCCCGAAGCGGGCGATCATCTCGCGGAAATACAGGCGCCGCTCCGGGCCGGTGGCACCGGCGTCGAGGGCCTCGGGAATCACCTTGGGCGACTTGCGGGCACCGGCGCGATGGTCGTCGCTTTCATTTTCCTGGAGCTTGAAATGCAGGAAGACCCCGCGGGATTGGGCATGCTCGAAGACGATGGCCCATTGGTCGAGGCGGGAGCAGTCGTAGTGGAACTTCTCGTCGCGAGCGACGAAGGGCCAGATGTTGTCGCCGTCGCCGGCGGCGTTGTAGGTCAGGAACGACACGGCGTTGGCACCCTTGTGGCCGAGGTAATTGATCGCGCCGATGAGTCCCTTGCCCTTGCCGCCTTTCCAGGTGGGATCGCCTTCGCGCCAGTCGGCGATGTGGGGCTCCCATGTCTTGAGGGGCACTTCCTTCTTGAGCGCGAGGGCATCGTCGAAGTCGGTGTAGGCGAGCAGGGTCTCCGGAGCGTCAGCGCCCGCCTTGAGGAAGGGCTGGCCGCTGCCCGCTGCCATGAGGTAGTGACCGCCCCGGTAGGTCAGGCGTCCGCCCGCGCGAAAGTCGGGGGCTTGTTTGTTTGAGCCGCTCACGGTGAAGGAGCCGCTTAGACCGTCATAGGGGGCGAGGGGCGTGCCACCTCCGTAGGTGGCGGCGTTGGGGCCGCGGGTGAAAGACACCTTGAAGTTCCATTTGCCGCCGCGGTCCGGCGAGAGGTGAGCGCGCCAGACCATGCCGGCGGTGGCGGAGGTTTCGCCGGCGTTGCCGTCGGCCGCAAAATAACCGGGCACGGTGTAGCTCGGGGCGCCGGATTCATGGGTGAAGGTGACGTCGTAGCGATAGTCGGTGAAGGGGTTGGGAGTGGTGTCGGTTTCGGCGGCGAAGGGGCCGGCGAGATCGAGGGTGACCTTGTGCCAGGCCCGCAGTTCGCCGGTGACTTTCACGCTGGCGTCGCCGGCGGGCTGACGCGGCACGGGCTGGAAGAGCTTGGCGCGTTGTTCGCGGGCCAGCTCGAGCCGGGACTGGCCGTGGCCACCGACGCCCACGGGGATGAACTCGATCTTGGACCAGCGGGCACGGCTCCACTCCTTGCCGTCGGCGGACGCGATGCGGGAGCGCACCTCGACCAAGGTGCCCTCGCTCACATCCACATCCCACCAGGTCTGGGTATAACGCTCGCCTTCCTCGAACATCGCGTTGGAAAGCGGGCAGACAAAGCGGCCGATGAGTTTGTCAGCGAGCCGGACCTCAAATTCGGACGAGCCATCACTCTCGCCCACGGCGTGGAAAACGACCCGGTAGCGGCCGTTGGCGGCGGGCACGGTGAACTTGACCGCAGCCTCCTTGTTCTTTTCGGGGTGGATGGCCGCCCACTTGCCTTTGTCGAGGTAGTAGCCGGTGCCCTCAAGGTTCAGGCTGCCGGCGGTGACAGTGCCGGCCGCAGGAGCTGAGGGTGCGGGGGCGCTCGCCGTGGCGGGTTGGGGCGTCTTGGGCGGGAGCGGTGTGACGGCGGGTGATTCTGTGTAACCGGCGGGAACCGTGAAGGCGGGCGGAAGCCGGCCGGCATGCACGCGCGGTTCCGGGCCGTTGCCGTCGGGAATATAGCCGGGCTCCCGGGCGAGGATCACTTTGTCCATTTCAAAACCATCCTCCCGCATTGAAACTTGGATGGTATGTTCGCCCGCTGCGGGCACATCGAGGAATAGCTGGCCGGGCACGCCGACATGCACCTGCTCGGTGCGTTGCCGACTGTCCCAAGCCCACTCACGTTTTTTCACGGTCTGCCAGCGCCGTCCGCTTTCGGGCCAGGTGCCGTTGATACCGAAATGAACTCCGTTGTCCTCCGGTCCGGTGGACAGAATTCGCGCCCACACGTGATAGCGCCCCGGCGTGGAGAAATGCACCCGGTAGGAGAGAATGGCCATCTTGCCGGGTTCATTGGAAAAATTTTCGCCAGTGATGAGCTTTTCGTCATGCGACCAGCGGGTATCCGGAAGGATTTCCAGGTAGGCGCCGCCGCTGGCGCCGAGCACATGGGTGCCATCGGTGTCGGGAGCCAGCTTCGGGTGCTGCTTGGCATGGGTGAGATGCCAGGCGCGGACGGCAGTGAGCTCCTGCCTGAAGAAATGCTCGGCCTCAAAAGCGACCACGCCGTCGCGCTCGGCGAAGACGAGATCGGGACCGGCGACGGAGGAAGAGGCGAAGGAGGAGACCAGCCCGACGACGAGGCCGAGCGTCAGACGGAGCAGAGTGGGGGCATTCATGAGACTGGGGAGGGTTGAAGGCGGTTGACGGCCTCGACCAAGGCGGATTCGCCGCCAACGTTGCCGGGGAAGATGACGTAATCGAGGCCGGGGAATTTGCTCTCGGCGCCGAGGCGCCACACCGGCACGCCCGGTAGGAGCTGGCCTTGGACGGTGGCTCGGCGCACGCCCAAGCCGGCGGTGGCGACGTCGCTGGAGGTGATGCCTCCCTTGGCGATGAGAAAACGTGGACGCACGGTGAGCAGGCGAACGATCTCCACCACGGCGGAAGAGACCTGGCCGACGATGGCGAGGCTTTCCTCCGGGCTGTTCCCCGTCACCAGATCGCGGCTGGTGACCAAAAGCGCGAGTTCTCCGTGGCTGAGAAGCTGGTTGATCCGGAGGGCGGCATCCTTGATGGCAGTGGCGCGATGCGGCGGACTCAGTAGGTCTGGCACGCGCACTTCCACGGCACGAACGGGCAGGGAGGCCCGCAGCGCCCGGACCTGACTCGTAGTCTTGGGGACATAAGACCCGACAACAATGAGACCGCCGGCGGACAGAGCGGGGACCGAGAAATCCCGACCATGCAGCAACGGTTGAGGAGCCTGTCCCAGCCGCGCGGCAGCCAACGATGCCGCTGTTCGCACAAGCAAGCGGCGACCGATGGCTTCGGCCTGCATCAATCCCAGGGCCACCACCTCAATATCCCGTCGCGTGACCGCATCGCAGACCACCACGCTGCCGCTGGGCATGGTGCAGAGTCGAGACAGCACGGCCGCCGGGCCCAGCCGGCGAAGTTGGGCCAGCGGCAGATGCACGACATCATCGGCACGAACGCGGCCGGCCGTCTTCTCCTCAATCCAGGCAGGCAGATGGGAATGACGGTAACCGAAGGTGGCGTCGCGGGCAAAAGGAGTGTCACTGGCAGGAACCAGTTGGTCGCCCTCGGCCACATAGTGAACCCCGTCGAGTGTGAGCCGTCCGCCGGCTTCGAAATAGGGAGCGATCAAGGTGCCGTCGAAAGGGCCGAGCGCCTCAGCCAGGGTATCGGTTTCCAGAGGATAATGGCCGCGCAACGTTGAATCTCCGCGTGAGAAGACAGTGAAACTCGTGCTCGTCTGGGTCGCAGCGGCACGCAGATTTGCCGCCAGCTCAAGGTGCAGTGCGCGGGTGGCGGCGGGGCTGAGACTGCGGGAGTTGGTGAGGATGTAGAAGCCCGGCGCGTCGCCCTCAAGGGCTGACTTCAGGGTGTCGACTTTCCAATCGGTGACTACCTGGATGTTCTGAACCGTCTGGGTGCCAGTGGGGTCGTCGTCGAGCACGACAAGCCTCGGGGCGGTGCTGGCGGCGGCAGCCAAGGCCGGCAGGAGGTCCTCCGGCCATTCGGCCGGGAGTTTGGCCAGTGCGTCGGCTTTGGGAAGAGGAGACAATGTCTCAGGCACCGGTGACCTCCACTTGCACGCCTTGGGTGGCCGATTTAGTCAGGAAGAGGGCGCGCTTGCCGAGAGTGCCCTGATGCGGGGAGGCGTCGCCGGCAAGCCCTGCGGCCTGCAACATTTCTCGCGAAGCGCCGACATCGGGCACCTTCAGGCAAAAATGATGGAGACCGGGACCGTTCTGACGGAGCCATGCCTGGAGCGGATGATCCGGCAACAGGGGCTCCACGAGTTGCAGGTGGGTGTTGCCGAGGTCGAGGTGGGTGAGGCGGATGGCGCCCCCGTTCACGACTTCGCTGCAGACGACGGGGAAGCCGAGGCGGTCGCGCCAGATCTTGAGTGCTTCTTCCGTGGAAGGAACGGCGATGGCGAGGTGGTCGAGGCCTTGATGTTTCATGGGCAAGTTGATCAGAAACGGATATCGACGGGACTGCGGCGGGCGGCCGAATCATACATGGCCTCCTGGATGGTCATGGTCTTGAGGTATTCCTCGCCACTCG
>JAUPWC010000579.1 GCA_030916665.1 Verrucomicrobiota bacterium | reverse complement strand
GATTTCCGCCCCGTGGACCTCGCGCGCTATCCGCTCCTGCGCCTCGCCCAGGACTGCATGCGTGCCGGCGGCACCGCCCCCGCCATCTTCAACGCCGCCAACGAGGTCGCCGTCGCCGCCTTCCTCGCCGGGCGCATCCCCTTCCTTGCGATTCCCCGGCTCGTGGAGCATGGTCTGTCCCGCGTGAAGACCATTGAACCAAACTCCCTCGCCGAAGTCCTGACCGTGGACCAGGAAGCCCGCGCCATCGTGACCACGCACCTGCCGTCGGTCGCCTGATCACCATGCTCCATCTCCTCCTTGCCATCGGTCTCGTCACCCTCTCGATCTTTGTCCACGAGCTGGGCCACTTCCTCGCCGCCCGCTGGCGCGGGATGGTGGTGCCGCGCTTTTCAATCTTCGGCATCGGCAAACCCATCGTCAGCTGGAAGTGGCGCGGCGTGGAATACTGCATCTGCTGGCTGCCCATCGGCGCCTACGTGATGGTGCCGCAGCTCTCCGATCTCGGCGACTTCGAGGGCGACGTGCCCGAGGCCGCCAAGAACCTGCCGCCCGCGAGCTACCTCTCCAAGGTCATCGTCGCCGTGGCCGGCCCGGCCGCGAACATCCTCTTCGCCCTCGCCCTCGGCGGGATCGTCTGGGCCGTGGGCGTGAATGTGCCCGCCGAGTTCAACCGCACCGAGATCGGCGAGGTGGCCAAGGAGGTCGTCACCACCGACGGCAAGACCGTCCCCGGCCCGGCCTTCGCCGCCGGCCTGCAGACGGGCGACATCATCCGGAGCATCGACGGCAAACCGGTCGCCAATTTCCAGGACCTCATCACCGCCATCATCCTCGGCTCCCAAATCGCACCCGATGGCCGCCGCGTTTCTGAGATAACCCTCGAACGCGAGGGGAGGACGCTCGCGCTCCAAGTTTATCCTGAACTGACCGGCACCGAGGGCCTGCGCACGGTCGGGCTGGCCCCGCGCTCCGATCTCGTCGTGGACAAGGTCAACGACAACTCCCCGGCCGCGCTCGCCGGGCTCCTGGCCGGCGACCGCATCATCGCCGTGGACGGCAATCCGCTGGCCCGCCGCGACGAATTGCGCGCGCATTTTCAAAAGAAGAGCGCCGAGCCGAGTCTCCTGCTCATCAAGCGCGACGGTCAGGAATTGACCGCCTCGCTCCAGCCCCGTCTCCAGACCGTTGAAGGGCAGACTCTCTATCTGATCGGTGTCACCTGGCGCATCGAGACGGTGCTCATGCACCCGACTCCCGGAGCGCAGATCGGCGACGCGCTGACCCAGGTTTACCAGACGCTCTCCAGTCTCGTAAACCGGCAGTCCGACATCGGCGTGCGCCACATGAGCGGCATCGTGGGCATCGTGGACAACCTGCAACAAGTCGCCACCTTCGGCATCATCCCCGCCCTCGCCTTCCTCATCGCGATCAATGTCTCGCTGGCGATCTTCAACCTGCTGCCCATTCCCGTGCTCGACGGCGGACACGTCGTGTTTGCGACAATCGCCAAGCTTCGCGGCAAGCCGCTGAACCCGGTCTGGATGCAAAACGCCGTCGCCGGCTGCTTCGTGCTGCTGATCGGCCTGATTGTTTATGTGAGCTACAACGACATCCGCCGCGCCATCTAAGGCCGCCGCGAAGAGCTGCCGGCCGCCGTGAAACCGGCGGAGCCGGCTGCACCGGGCAAGTAACAAGCGGCAAGTCGCCAAGGATCAAGAGGTGGACAGTAACCCGCTGTTCCCGATCTTGATCCTTGTTACCTGATCCCTGTTACTTTCCTCCTCTCCCATGTCCTACTGCTCCTCCCGTTTTCAGACCATCCGCCGCCGCACCGTCGAGGTGATGGTCGGCAGCGTGGGCGTCGGCGCCGCGAACCCGGTGCGCGTGCAGTCCATGACGACCAGCGACACGCAGGACGTCGCCACCACGGTGAAGCAGTCCATCGCCCTCGCCGAGGTCGGCTGCGAGATCATCCGCATCACCGCCCCGAACGTGCAGGCCGCGAAGTGCCTCCAGGACATCCGCGCGCAGTTCAGTGCCGCGGGCTTCGGCCACATCCCGCTCGTGGCGGACATCCATTTCCTGCCCTCGGCCGCCATGGAGGCCGTCGAGCACGTCGAGAAGATCCGCGTCAACCCCGGCAATTACGCCGACAAAAAGAAATTCGCCGTCAAGGAATACACCGACGCCGACTACGACGAGGAACTGCAGCGCATCCATGACGCCTTCTCGCCGCTGGTGAAGCGCGCCAAGGAACTCGGCCGCGCCCTGCGCATCGGCACCAACCACGGCTCGCTCTCCGACCGCATCATGAACCGCTACGGCGACACGCCGCTCGGCATGGTCGAGAGCGCCCTCGAGTTCCTCCGCATCGCCCGCGCGCACTCTTACCACGACATCATCCTCTCGATGAAGTCGAGCAACCCGAAGGTCATGATCCAGGCCTACCGGCTGCTGGTGCAGCGCATGGCGCAGGAAGACATGCACTACCCGCTCCACCTCGGCGTGACCGAGGCCGGCGACGGCGAGGACGGCCGCATCAAGAGCGCCATCGGCATCGGCTCGCTCCTGCTCGACGGCCTCGGCGACACCATCCGCGTGTCGCTGACGGAGGACTCCGTTTACGAGATTCCTGTGGCCCAGGCTATCGCGGCCAAGGCGATGAGCCTGTGGACCACCAACCATGGACCACAGACCACGGACCACGGACCGAATTCCATCGATCCCTATCATTTCACGCGCCGTGAACCGGCCGTGCTGAAACTCTCCGATCGTTGCATCGTCGGCCCCGAGCAGCCGCCGCGAGTCATCGTGCGGGTCGCCTCGGTGGACAAGCTGCCTGAAGCGGCGCAAGCGCTCTCCACCCCTAAGCTCAAGGACACTCCCGCCGAAGGCCTGCTCGTGCCGGTCGCCACACCCGGTGACCTCGCCTCGCTCTGTGAGATCGCGGCCAAGATTTCGCTGCCGGTTGACTTCCTCGCCCTGGAAATCGCGCCCGGCCTCTCCCCGGAAACTCTCCAACCGCTGCTGGCTCTCGTGAAAGGCCGGATGGTGCTCGTGCGGAAATTCGCCGCCACCGAGACCGAAGCCTTTGCCGCCTTCGTCGATCTCGTGCGCCGCCACGGCCAGTTCCTCGCCGCCGAGATTGCGCCGGCCGACCTGCCGGCCTTTGAGCCAGTCCTGCGCGCATCGGGCGACGCGGGTCTGGTGTTTGCGCTGACTTCTCCGGCGGGCGCCGGCCACGCCATCGGCGCCTATCGTCGGCTCGTCGAGGCGCTCAAGACCACCGGCTCCAGCGCGCCGGTGTGGATTCGCAACACCGCGACCACGGCGGTGCGCGGCGAAAACAGCTTTCTGTCGAAGCTGCTCGAAGCGAGTTTCCTTACCGGCAGCCTGCTCTGCGACGGCGTGGGCGATCTCGTCAGCATCGAGACCGAGGCCGACGTCACCCGCGCAACCAAGCTCGCCTACAACGTCCTTCAGGGCGCCGGCGCGCGCATCTCCAAGACCGAATTCGTCGCCTGCCCGAGCTGCGGCCGCACGCTCTTCGACCTGCAGACCACGACGCAGCGCATCCGCGCCCAGACCGGCCACCTCAAGGGCGTGAAGCTCGCCATCATGGGCTGCATCGTGAACGGCCCCGGCGAGATGGCCGACGCCGACTTCGGCTACGTCGGCGGCGCCCCGGGCAAGATCAACCTCTACGTCGGCAAGAACTGCGTCCAATACAACATCCCGCAGGCCGAGGCCGACGCCCGCCTCATCGCCCTGATCCGCGAGCACGGCAAGTGGGTGGACCCCGAGCCGCATCAGGTGGCGGGCGCGTGAATTGCAGGGCGGGGTCTCCGGGTGTTTGGACTCTGATGGGTGACACTTTTGGACTTTGATGGGTGAC
>JAUPWC010000578.1 GCA_030916665.1 Verrucomicrobiota bacterium | reverse complement strand
CCGCCCTCTCCTGCGACAGTCCCTTGACCATCGTCACCGCGTTGTCCGTCGCGCGGACGATCCGCACGTCGTACACGCGCTTCGGATCCCAGGGCTGTTCGACCGAGCGCCGGCCGAGCCGCAGATCGGGATCCAGGCGCGGACTGCCGTAGATCACGCCGGCACGATCGGCCGACGGCAACGCCGCTTCGCCGCTGTACCCGGGCGGCACCGCGTTCGTCGCCTCTGCCGCTGCGCCACCGCCGAACACGCTCGGCTCGGCATCCTTCGCCAGATACTCGTCGATGAGCCCCTTCGGCCCTTCGTGCTGCGGCGTCTCGACGGCCTTTTTCGCTCGCTCCGCCGCGCGCTTCGCCCTCGCACGCTGCTCCCGGCGTGCCCGGTTGCGCTCCAGGCGCTTCAACCCCGCGGCATACCCCACCGCCGGCCCCGTCTTGTCCTGCCCCTTCACGACCTTCGCCATGCGCCCACTCCCTTCGAAGAGAATCGCGACCCGTCTCGAGCCGCGCGCCACTCTACTGCCCAACTCATGCCAGCGTCAAGATACCGTTTGGCGCGGAGTCGAAAGATACGCACCCCATACAACTCCACCAATGCGCCGCCTTTGTTCCCGCCGCGTGGCGCTTTCGCCCCAGGCGGCGACGTGCCATACTCGCGACGTGCCATCCTAGCCCGCTCCGCACGCCGCGCGCACGCATCCGGTGACGGGAGCCGAACCGCCGCCGGCCGACGCCGACCCCGTGTGACCCGTGTGCGCGTGCGGATGCGGCGCTTTCGCGCGCACAGCGAAAGGCACACGCTACCAGCTCACGAAAAACCGCCCGAAAAAGGCCCGATTCGGCGTACGCAAAAAGAGCCCGGCAGCCGCTATCAGGCGACCGCCGAGCCCTTGAACCGTGCCCGCCAGGCCGAACGCTAGATCACCGCGCCACCCCCGCCCCACACGCGCCAGGCCGAGAGCCACCCATCCGCCCACCGCGCCAGCTCCGCGGCCCCCAGCCGCCGCGCGTACGCCATCGGCGAGATCACATCGTCGCCGGCATCATCCCGCCCCACGACAGCCCACAGGCCCGCGCCATCCGACGCGACCGCCAGGCCGCACGGACGCAACGCGCGCCGCACGACATCGACGAGAGCCCGATCGCGGACCTCGACAGCATCGACCAAGCTAGCCGACTCCGCCGGACGCCTCACGACTCCGCCCCATCGCAGCCGATCACCGTGATCGCCATGCCGAACGACTGCGCGCCGAGAGCGGTCGCCAGATGCACCACGCGCCCACCCTTGCAGCACGCGTACGCGTCATCGCCGACGATCCACTCGTCCCCCGCCCCCATGAACGACGACACCGTACCCGAGACAGCGTACGCCCCGGTGTCGTCCTGTACCACCCCTTCGCCGTCCAACACCCGCCGCAGCGTAGCGGCATCACCAATCCACGCCATAGCATCACCCCGTACGAGAAAAGAGCCCGAGCCCAGGACACGCCCCAGGCCCGAGCCCGAACCCCTAGAACCGATCGCCAGCCGGCGCCGAGTCGGCCGCCCACCCGCCCCGCGCCATGTTCGCGCGCTGTTCCGCCTCGAACGCCTCGAACGCCTGCAGCACCAGCTCCCGCACGCGATCTTGCGCGCTGGTATCGACGACCGGCCGCAGGAGAGCGAACGACCGGCGCTCACCGTTGACCGAGTACTGACGCGCCGGAAACGTCACGTTGCGGCCCGACCCGTCGCGCCGTTCCCAGATCGCGAACCCGATCAGCTTGAGCCCGCCGAGCGGACCATCCGAGAAGTGCAATTCAGCGTCCGCCAACTTGCCGGCCGGCGCCGCGCCCGATTGTTCGATGATCTTGACCGTGATTCCCACTGTGTCACCCTCGAATCTAGGGACGGACGCGCCAGGCGCGCCCGTCCCCCGTTGACGTTGCCTAGAAATCCCACCCGACCGAGACAGCCGGCGCCGCCGCCGGAGCCCCGAGAGCCACCCCCACCCCGCCCGGCGGTCGATTGTTCGGCGCCACTGGACGCAGCACCCGCGCGCCCCCACCGCCCCCGCCCGTGCCCGCTGTAGCCGTCTCGCCGGCCTGCAGTGCCGCACGCGCGCGCCGGGTTTCCTCAGCGGCGTACGACCGCTTGACGTCGATCGCCCGTGCGATGCGCCCGCGCGCGTCCGTCACATGCCGCAGCACCACGGCATCCGCCGCCCGCCCGCCGAGCCCGCCGATCACGCTCACCCCGTAGTGATCGGCTTGCTCGAGCTCCGCCAGATCACACGAGAACACGCGATCCGGCGCCGACATGACGAACAGCAGCACCACGCGGCCCAGCTCCCCCGGTTCGATGCCCGAGAAATCCGGCAACGGTTCGAGAGCCGGCAGACACCCGCACCCGTTCACCGTCGCCGAATGGAGCCCGCACACCGAGCAGAGATAGCCCGCCATCACGCGTACACCGGGATTCGCGCCAGCAGCCGGCCGGCCGCCAGGTCGAGCGAGTACCGATCATCTTGGAACGCGGCATCCTGCGACACGCGCGTAATCCCGTTCGCGTAGCCCCACGCCGACCGCGGAGAACACGATTCGTCGCGCTCCGCGCGATCGTAGGCAGACTCCGCCAGATCACGCGACAGCCCGAGCCCGCGCCCGACTTCGATCACCTTGTCGCGATCCTTGCCGATGATGTGCTCCGCCAGGGCAGCGATCCGCGTTTCGTCCGCGGACCCTGTACGCGTCAGCTCGCTACGGATCACGGTCGCCAGCACATGCGACCAGTCGCGCGCCGCGGTGCCGACGTGCCGCCGCTTGAACTGCCGATGATTCTCAGCGCTCCAGATGATGTGATTCCCACACGTCACGCGGAAGAGGAATGTTTCGACGCTCAGGCACGCCGCGCCCACCTCGCTATTCCTCAAGATCACGCCGCGGTACATCGTCGGGAGAGACGCCAGCCCGCCAGGCCCCGAGCCCCCCGACCAGGCCGCCCGCAGGGTCGGATCTTCGACGATCGATCCCCCGTTCGTGAGGAACACGAACGCATCACGATCGCCCCGGTACGCGCCCGCCGGCTTGCCGGACCAATCCAGCGGCAGAGCGAACCCGGCATCCTGCAGCCGGCGCGCCGCGGTGCACACCTGCGAATCCCACACCCGCGCGTACGCCGTGCTATTCAACGCGCGCACCGTCGCCAGCTCCCCCGCCCCGTCAGGCTTGCGGAGTAACAGCTTGTGATTCTCGCGCCGCTTCTCGTCTGCCAGGCGATCGAACCCGTGATTGATGCAGCTCACCGCCAGATCCGGCGAGAGCGATCGCAGGTAGCCGCCAGGCGCCCCGGCCACCGATGCGACCTGCCCGAAACTGTAATGATTCAACTTCGCCTGCGACGTCGTACCCTGCAGCCCGACCGCGCCCGACTCCAGGACCACCGCCCGCACGTCCCGCACCGCCACGACCTTTTCAACGCTTGCGGTACGATCCGCATCGCACGCCGCCTGTAGCGCGTCCAGGGACGTGAACCGCTCATCGTCCGGCCGGCTTGCCCACTGTGCCGACGCGCTGTAGATGTTCTGTCCGTTTGCCACTGTTCCCACTGTGTCACCCCTGCGATTGAAACGCGCGCCGCTCGCACCGTTCACATTGACGGCCGGCAGACGCGCCGTTGATGAAGCACTACCGCACCCGCTCCGCCCACCCCCCGAAAGCCTCACCGAATCGGCGCGCCACGTCACGCGACGAGAACACCCACGCGCCCGCCGGCCTCGACACCCACAGCACCCGCCCAGGCCGGAACCCGAACCACACCGCCCGCCCCGGCCCGACCGGACGTGCTACCCGCCAGCCCGGAACAACTGCCCCGCCACCCACACGAGAAACACCGACCACGCCGCCAAGCCTACCGCCCACGCGGCAGCCTCGAATACTGACAGCTTGCGCCGTTCCGTCACCCACGATCACCCCCCTTGCGCCCTGCGTTGTATTGCCACCCGCGCCCCATCGTCGGCCGCGCCCCGTCGATCACCCGTTCCCGCATGCAGCCGCAGCGCTGGCAGCTTTGCCACTCCACCACGCGCCGCCCCCCGAGCCCCATCGCCCGAGACACCGACCAGCAGTGATACCGCTTCCCCGGCACGCAGGGCACCGCGCTGGCCGGCTGATAGCTCACGACTGCCCCGCCGCTTGCCGCTCGGCGAACTCCCGCCGGCAGGCCTCACCGTGCAACCGCTCCAGATGCCGCACCACGCCCCCCAGGCTTGCCCGCACGCCCCGCAACCGCCGGCAGGCACTATCCGAGCCCGCCCGCCTCGCCGACCCCAACGCCCACCGCACGCTAGAGACAGCCGACCGCGCCGCAATGAGACGGAACAGCAGCACCCCGGACGACTCCGCGCCCCGCGCCCCCCGCCGCATCATCGCCGCACCTGCCGGCGCAACGCTGGCGAGGCCAGGTTCCCCACGGCGAGATACTCCCGCCCGCACCCGTCGCACCGACGCCACCCCGGCACCGCGCCGGCTTCGGCCCACCGCACCAGGCCATCACACGACGCCACCGGACAGGGCACATCCGTCACCGAGGCCCAGTAATCCTCACCGGACGCCGGCAGCACGTACACGTCATGCCACCGCGGCCCCGTGCCGTCACTATCCACCCGCACCCGGCGCCGCCACACGCCCGCCGCCAAGCCCCTCATGACGCCACCCGCACGCACCGCGCGCAGTCACACGCCGCCCGCACCACCACCGCGCCGGCCATCGCCGGCAGCTCGCGCACCCACCGCGCCGCCACGTCAGGATCGAACCGACACGCCCGCGGCAGAAACTCGATCGGCGCCCACACCCCACCAGGCACCAGCACGAGCAGCTCCGCCGCATCCGCCGCCGCCGGCTTGACGATATACACCCGCGCCCCCCTCCTCACTTCGCCCCCCACCGCACCAGCTCCACCCCGAGCCAGCACCACGGCACCAGCGCCCCCGCCAGCATCCCGGCTTGCACTCGCACCGGCAGCCCCCACCACCACGCATCCGCGCTCTGTCGCATCATCGGCAACCCTCTCTCTTGGCCTACACAACGGCCAGACTGCCCAATCTGCCGAACCCATGCCAGACGACACGCGCCCACTTCGCCCCACTTCCCGCCATACGCCAATCCCTTGACGCCCACAAGTCGCACATTCCCGGCACTTCCCTTACACAATCGGCAGACTTCCGGCACCACTCGCTCCCCAAACGATGGATGGGAGATAGACCCATCATCGGCGACACATCATCCGGCGCCCGGATGGGCTCGACTGGCCGGCAGGGACCATCGGCCAAGCCTCGACACGACGGCATCGGCGACGTGTGACCCGTGCGCGGATGGCCCCTCGATAGGCCAGGACGACCCCGCCGACGTCGATAGTGGCCCTCCGCCCGGTATCGCGCGGTATCACTAGGTCCGACCGTGCGCGTTGTCGCGCTGTAACTCGTTGATTCTAAAGGGTAGCGTGCGACCAGCGTCCGATAATGGCCATTATGTTGAGTGGCCTATGGCCTTGCCGCACATGGCCGCACACGGCTCGAGCGCATCGGGCGCCGCCAGGCTCGAGCAGGGGGGGAGGGGGAACCCCCTCGCGCCGGAGTCCCATGCCCGGCGTGCAACGGTTCCTTCTCTCCATTCTGGTGGAAAGAGGCGGTTGGGCAGTGAAGGGGTGAGGGGGTGTTTCGAGGGGGATGGGAGGGGTATGAATGCGTAACACGCAAAACAAGCAAAACACGCAAAACACGCAGAACAAGCGTCGAGCGTGCTGGATGGTCCTGAGCAGGACGGAGGTGTCACCAAAGGCCAGGGGACGCAGCGACTACCCGGAAAACCGTGGGGTAGGGGCCGCTGGTACGTTCACGATCTCAGAGTCCGTCGTCGGGCTCCCGCCCTCCTAGGCGCGCCCTTGTCTTGTGGAGTAGGATGCGGGGCAGAGCGGTACCGGGGAATCGGAAGGCCGGGAGGGGTACGAAGAGAAGAGCGCATGTAGAAAATGCGTGTCAATAGGAAATATTTACATAGTGGAAGTAGGCCAGAAAATGCCCGGTTCGCGGTCTGTTCGCCGTGGCACGGGCTGTGGGGAAGCAAGCGAGGGGCCAATGGCACGAATGACCGAAGAGGAATTGCGGGCGGCGCGAGCGGAGAAGGACGCGAGGGCCACGGGAGCCCCCTCCACGCGCCGGAAAGATGCCGCGTTGGTGGCGGCGGGGAAGGTGGTGCCGCGGCCGACGTTGACGGACCTCGAGACGATGGTCCGGGCGATTGAGGCGGAGGTGGGGAGTTCGGACGAGGCGATCGAGACGGTGGCGGCGAGTGTCGTGGTCGCGCTGCGGGCGCGCGGCTGGACGTTCCAGATGATTGCCGAGCGCATGGGGCAGCCGGAAGATCGGGTGCGGAGCTGGTTGGCGATGGGGATTGACGCCGACATGGTGGCGGAAACCGAGATGTTCCTGGACAAGTTTGCCGTGCCGGCGGCGGCCGACCTGGCGTATCGCTCGATTCTCGAGGGCGACACGAGCATGGCGAAGGAAGTGCTGAAGGGGCGCGGGCCGCTGAAGAAGGTGCTGAAGGAACCGGGGCCGAAGGGAGCGACGGGCGTCGGGACCGCGGCGGATCAGGGGCCGCCCGTGCTGAATCTGCAGATCAACGTGCTGCCGGGCACGCCCGGGGCGACCGTGGCGGTGGGGAGTGTCGTGGGCGCGCCGCGGCTGCCGAAGCCGGAGGCGGCGCCCGTGCCGGACACGCCGACCGTGGTGGTCGCCACCGGCGAGCCGCGCGTGTAGGTGTCAAGACATTGGCATCGACAGCCGATCGCGGATGGGTGTAGGGTGTCGAAACCGGCGCTGGGCAGTCGCCGGATGGGGAGACACCGACATGCGCGAAGGATTCGGAATCGGCGAAGCGATCGAGGCGATGCGCGCGGGGCGGCGCGTGGCGCGACACGGGTGGAACGGCAAGGGGCTGTGGCTCGAGCTGCAGACGCCGGACGAGTTCTCGAAGATGACGCGGCCGTACGTGTTCCTGAACTACCCGCCTGTCCTCGAGGCCATGAAGGTGGAGCGCGTGCCCTGGTTGGCTTCGCAGACCGACCTGTTGGCCGACGACTGGTTCGTGGTCGAGTAGGTGCCCCGTGGACACGCGAACGGGTGACATCTACGACTCTCGAGAGGCGGCGCTCGCGGCGGGGGTGCCGGACGAGCACATCGTGACGGGCGAACGCGCGGCGCTCGAGCAGATGGCGGAAGCGATTCGCTCGAAGCGGGGCGGCTGGATGGCGCCGAACCGGAACCGCGTCGTGGCAGACCGACGAGCGACGCGCGCGGTGCAGACAGCCAGCCGGAAACGGAACCGCTGACATGGGCACCGAAGGCGGTGGCGGCTTTGCGGCCGCGGCGAAGCCGTATGTGTGGGATGGCATGCTTGCGGCGGGGTTGATCACGCCGGAAGAGCACGCGGCGCTCATCGCCCTCTCATCGGACGAAGGGGAAAAACCGGAAGTCCAGCCATGACCATCACGCGCCGACAGCTCTTCGCGACGCTCGCGGCCGCGGTCACGGCGCCGTTTCTCCCGAAGTCGCTCCCACCACTCGCCTTCGTCCCGTCGTCGAGGCAGGCCGCGTTCGTGGCCGGCGAGGACGTGTATGTGGCGTGGCTCCGTCTCAACCGGACGTACTACTGCGAGCACCCCGGGAAGAGCGTCCGAATCACCAGCATCGACCGATGACCCACGAAGACGAGTACCGGCAGATGCACTTGCGAGCGTCAGAGCCGCAACCGAGAACGACGTACATCGTGGGACCGCCGGCCGCGCTCGCCGCATACACCAGACTCATCGCCGGCGACAGCCGGTACCTCGTCGTCGACGGGCTCGATACCGTCTCGAGAGGGGCGATCCTCGACGGGCTGCGCGAGAACCCGATCACCGAAATGCTCAACGCGCCGAACCCGATGGCCCAGATCGCTCGCGACATGCAGGCGCGCGAAGAGGCGGCACTTCACAGTCAGGCCCGCGCCGCTGCCGACAACGCGACCACGCATGTGACCGCGTACCGCGGCATCGATCGGGCGCAGTTCATCGATCCGATCCACCCGATTCCCGGGATTCCGGCGGGCCGCGAGCTGACCGAGGCGGAAGCGACGAAGGCGCTCGAAGCGGTCATGCAGGAACGGATCAAGGAAGCACTCGATCGGGACATCGACACGCACGCCCGCTACGAGGGCAGCGTGCTCGGCAACCCCGTCGTCAGCGACCCGTCCATGCCGCCCGGTGTCGTAGGCGCCGTGCGCCTGACCATTGAGCAGCTCGAGGCCACCAAGCACCTGAAGCCGGGCGAGGCGTGGGCGAAGGCCGGCCAGTCGCTCGAGCCCGAGCCCCCCGCGAAGGTGGAGGATCTCGATGAGTTCTGATCCCGAAGCGCTCGAAGCGCGTATCGCAGTGCTCGAACTTGATCTCGCCACCGCACAGGAAGCCCTTCGGGCGCACATCGGCGTGCCGGCGCGGTTCAGCGAGCGTGTGTCCGAGGCATGGCGCGTGGTGCGTGGGGTCGTCAACGTCGCGTCGGTGCGACACTACGGCTACTGCGAAGCCGTTCGAGCCGATCGCGAGCTGACTGCCCACGCTGCAACCCTTCGTCGCGTTCAGGAAGAGAACAAAGCGACAGGCGCCGAACTGACCCGGCTTCGTCGTTGTGCTATCGGAGAATCCCTCATGAAACCGACCGTATGTCGCAGCGTTCACTACGTCGCCTTCGGCACGCCCGGCGGCGAGTACCAGGAAGGCGCCCACCGCGCCGCGATCATCACCGACGTGCACCACGGGACCGGCAAGGACGGCCAGCCGGCGGACGTCTCGCTCGTGATCTTCAACCCCACGGGCTTGCACTTCCGGGCGAACGTGCCCTACGATGCCCGCGGCACTCTTCCGGGCACCTGGCACGAGCCCGAACGCGAATAACCCCACGAGCAGGGAACGCCGCCGGCAAACCAGGCGTGACAGGGCGGAGAGACGTCCCGCGACGTTCCACATGGAACACTCGGAGGCCGACATGGGTTGCAAAACGAAAAAGCGGCGGTAGAATCTCGAGCTGGAGCCCCTGAGCGTTTCGGAGCTGGAGACGCGCGGGAACGCTTTCCTTGACCCCACTTGCTCGGGGGCTCCCTCCGCCACGAGGATTGCGATGCCGATCATGAACCGGCCCGACCTTCCGGCCCCGACACCGCGCAATCCGAACGACCCCTACTGGAAGCAAGCGCTCACGGTCCTGAAGAACGCGGTGATGGACCCCGCGCAGGACGTCATGGGCACGAACCCGATGGCCGTGGGCACCGCGATTGCGAAGATCCCACGGGCGATCGCTGGCGCGTTCTCTATGCAAGACGAGATGATGCGCGCGTTGCGCGGCGCCCGCACGGCCGCCGACGATGTGGTCGGCGTGGTCGATGAGGCAGCACAGCTCGGCCCGCGGATCAACGCGAGCGGTGAGAGCGCGGCGTCCCTCGAGTCTCTCGGGCGCCGTAATTGGGAGCGAGCTTCCGGGCGCCAGCCCGTCCGCATCGACCGCGCCGGCCGCGAAGTCCCCTTCATCGGCGAGATGGGCGACATCCGGCCCAACCCAGGCGAACGCCTGGGCTATCGGTACGGCAGTGGTCGATTCGAAGAGTTGAGCCGCGGCAAGTAGCCGATGTCACGCGTCCAGCTCGCCAACGCGCGTGAGCAATTCACGCTGCTCCACAACCCCTACCAACAAGCCTTTCTCCAAGCCCTCGACCTTCGCACGCCGGTCGGCCGGCACGCCTTCCACCGCTACGCGCTGATCTCCGGGCGCCGCGGCGGTAAGACGGTGATCGGCGGAGTCGCGGCCGTGAAGAAGGCCGCCGAGCCCAATACGCTCGGTTGGTGTGTTGCCCCGACCTACGGCGACCTCCACCGCTACGTGATCCCGGCGGTTTTCAAGGTGCTCCCCCGCTCGTGGCTGCGCCCTG
>JAUPWC010000577.1 GCA_030916665.1 Verrucomicrobiota bacterium | reverse complement strand
GTTCTGTTTGCCGACGATCTCATCACGGACGAGGTCCTGAAATTTGTCGGACGCTACCAGCATGAACCGTTCTTCGTCTATTGGAGCCCGGTGCTGCCACACGCCAACAACGAGCGCGCCACCACCCAAGGCAACGGCGCCCAGGTGCCCGACTTCGGACCGTACGCCGGCCGCGACTGGCCGGAACAGGACAAAGGTCATGCCGCCATGATCACCCGGCTCGACAGCTACGTCGGGCGGCTTCTTGACCACCTTCGCCTGCTCGGCCTGGAACAGAACACCATAGTCCTGTTCAGCAGTGACAACGGTCCGCACAACGAATCCAAGCATAACCTAGCCCGATTCCGTCCGGCCGGACCCTTCACCGGAACGAAACGCAGCCTTACTGAAGGTGGCATCCGGGTGCCGACGATTGCCTGGGGACCTGGACTGGTGCCGGCGGGAGTGACCAGCGGCCATGCGGCCTACCTTGGCGATTGGTTCGCCACCGCCGCTGAGCTGGCCGGCGCCAAAGCGCCCGAGGGGCTCAATTCCCTCAGCTTTGCCGCGGCCATGCAGGACCGTCCGGCTGATCAGGCTGCGCATGATTTTCTCTACTGGGAATTCAATGAGCGTGGCTTCATCCAGGCCGTCCTCTACAAGGGGCGCTGGAAATTCATCCGCACGAGCCATCCCGCGCAATCGGTGCGCCTCCACGACTTGGAGAGCGATCCCGCAGAGACCAAAAACATTGCCGCCGAACACGCCGACATCGTAGCCAGCATCGAGGCCTACCTGACCACCGCCCGACTCGACGATCCCGCCTGGCCAGCCACCACTCGTATCGACTGAACTCTTCATGAAATCCCCGAAATCCGATTTCTTCACCTTCCGCTCAGCATTGCTGCTCGCCGGACTGGCCATTATCTCCGTCCCCGCGTTCGCCGCTTCCTGGCGACCGGCTTCCGCCCCGTTGATGACTCCCTGGGCGGCGCAAATTGATCCAAGCAACGTTCTTGGTGAATACCCTCGCCCGCAGTTCGTCCGCGAGCGGTGGCTCAATTTGAATGGCATCTGGGAATTCCAGGAAGCTCAGCCCTCCGATGCCCTGCCGACCGGGCAGACTCTGCGGGAAACCATCCTCGTTCCTTTCCCTTGGGAATCAGCCCTCTCAGGCATTCGCCGCCAGCTCGCCTCCCAGCGCGCCCACTACCGACGTCTGTTCGAGGTGCCGGCCGGCTGGCGCAACGACAGGCACCGCGTGCTGCTCAACTTCGAGGCGGTGGACTGGGAGGCCACGGTCTTCATCAACGGCCGCTTTGTCGGCCAGCACCGCGGGGGCTACGACCCGTTCAGTTTCGACATCACCCCACACCTCACCCCGGACGGACCGCAGGAGATCGTCGTCTCGGTGTTCGACCCCGGCAACGACCAGGGCATCGCCGTCGGCAAACAGACCAACGACCGGTTCTCCAACCCGCAGCGCTACACCTACGCCCCTTCATCCGGCATCTGGCTCCCCGTCTGGATCGAGCCCGTGCCGGCGAGACATCTCGTCGACTTTCATGCCGTGCCCGACATCGACGCGGAAACACTAACCGTAACCGCCAGCCCTGATGCTCACGCTGCTGATCTCATGGTCGAGGCCGTGGCTCGCATCGGCGGCAAGATCATGGGCCGCGCCGAGGGTCCCGTGAACCAGCCTTTGACCGTGACCGTGCCCTCGCCACGCCTTTGGTGGCCCGAAGATCCCTTCCTCTATGATCTCGATCTCGTGCTGAAACAGGCGGGCCGCGAGATCGACCGCGTGTCCAGCTACTTCGGCATGCGCAAAATCGCCCTCGGTCAGCTGCGCGTCAACGGCCGCGGTCCTGTGCAGAAGATTTTCCTCAACAACCGGTTTGTCTTCCAGATGGGGCCGCTCGACCAGGGTTTCTGGCCTGACGGCCTGCACACCCACCCGACCGACGCCGCCCTGCGCTGGGAGGTCGAACAGACCAAGGCCTGGGGTTTCAACATGACCCGCAAGCACATCAAGGTGGAGTCGCGGCGCTGGTTCCACCACTGCGACCGGGCTGGCCTGCTCGTCTGGCAGGACATGCCCAGCACCTTCAAGATCCGCACCGAAGAGGAGAAGACTCAGTTCGAAGCGGAGCTTGCCCGCATGGTGCGCACCCACTGGAACAGTCCCAGCATCGTCAATTGGATCGTCTTCAACGAGCATTGGGGTGCCTACGACGTGAAGCGGCTAACGGAGTTCGTCATGGAACTCGATCCCTCGCGCCTCGTCACGGGCAACAGCGGCATCGACGCCGGCAAACCGCACTTCGACTACCAAGTCGGTCACATCATCGACAACCACCACTACCGTCCTCCCACCTACCCGTTCGCCACCAGCGAACGCGCGGCCGTTAACGGCGAATACGGCGCCATCGGCTACCTCGTGGATGGCCACGTCTGGGACGTTGACGGCCCATGGGTGCATTACAACTACGAGGGCAAGGAGGCCGCCACCGCCGAATACGAAAAATTCATCACCCAGCTACGCGACTATAAGGACAACCGTCTTCTCTCCGGCGCCGTCTATACGCAGTGGACCGACGTCGAGAACGAGATGAATGGTCTCTACACCTATGACCGCAAAGTGGAGAAGCTCGACCGCGCTCGAGTGACTGCCGCCAATCGCTCACTCTGGGAAATCGACCTGGCCGGCACCCCGCGCACCGAGCCCGCACCAATCGTCAATCCGACGGACGGCGGCGCAGAAAACACGCCCGACGAGGGCGCAACCAAACGCAAACGTTGACCGAATGAAAACGCTCCTTGGCTTACTTTTTCTCACTGCGGTTCTCCCGGCCCACGCCGACCTGGAAACATACCCACGCCCAGCTGATAACCGCTGGATTTCAGGCCGCTACACGGTTGAAGTCAGTCAGGAAGGCGGACCACCAAGGCCCGCCTACGTTTACGAAAGCACCAACCCATTACACTGCGCCGGCCAGGCCATGGGCGAGGCCAACCACTGGACAACCTTCTCCTTTTCCGGCTCGGTCACCATAACCGTCACCCTGCCCGCTGCCATCAAGCCGACATCCGTCAGCATCCTGCCCGCAGCCTACGGCATCAGCGCGCGCATCAGTGGCCAGAAAATCCAACTGTCGCTGGACCAACCACGGCAGATTGCCCTGGAAATCAACGGTGACCGCAAACAGCCGCTTTTCCTGTTCGCCAAGGAACTGGAACAGGACGTGCCTGACCTCGGTGCGGCCAATGTCATTGATTTCTCCAGGAATCCGACGGTTCACAACGACCCGGCCAAGCCCAACATCCTTTACTTTCCTCCCGGGGAATACGACCTCGTCGCCCTCGGTTACGACCTGAACAAGGGCTTCCCCCTCGACGCCGGCGACACCGTTTACATCGCCGGAGGCGCCGTGGTTCACGGCGCGTTCAGCAGCCACGCGGACAATGTAACTGTGCGTGGCCGTGGAGTCATTAGCGGCGCCAAGTGGCGCGCCGTGCGCCACCGTTACGCCGATGCCCAGATCCCGTGGAATTACGGCAAATACCGGGAAATCGCCGTCTATCTGCACGGCGCCCGGGCCACGGTCGAGGGCGTGACCTTCACCGACCCCGTGCATTTTTGCATCAGCGTGGGCGACGATTCCCTTGTGCGCGGCGTGCAGTGCTTTGGCTGGTGGTATACCACCGACGGCGTGCGCGCGGGCGACCGCTCCGTAGTCGAGGACTCATTCTTCAAGGTCAACGACGACGTGGTGAAAGTTTACTGCAACGACATGGTGGTCCGCCGCTGCCTCATCTGGGCCCAGATGAACGGTGCGCCCTTCCAGTTCACCTGGAACCTCAAGGATCCCGTGCATGGCGTGCGCGTGTCGGACATCATCGTCATGGCCAGCGAGGTCACCAGTGATCGCGAACTCATGGGCAACCGCGCCGTCGTGAACTCCCGCTTGAACATGGGCGCCGCCATCAGCGACTTCGTCTTCGAACGCATCCGCATCGAGGGCGACGTCTATCGCGTGCTCGGACTGCACATCGGTCAGGCCGGTTCCATCCGGGACATCACCCTCCGCGACATCGAGGTCACCGGCCGAATCAAATACTTCAACTACCTCAACGCCACCGGCGGCACGATCAGCAACATCAAACTCGAGAACATCCGCGTTGCCGGCCAGCGCCTGAAAACTCTCGACGAGTTCATCGTCGTCGAGCGCGGCGACGTGAGGAACGTAACCCTCCAGTGAGCGCGGCAACTGGGCTGACTCCTGCCGGCGGGCGAAGCCCCTCTGATGGGGCAGGTCAATCGACG
>JAUPWC010000576.1 GCA_030916665.1 Verrucomicrobiota bacterium | reverse complement strand
TTCGTTCAGCTCGGCGAGGGCTTCGTCGAGCACCGGGCGCACGCGTTCCCAGTCGAGCGCGCCGGTCGGGTCGGATGGTTGCATGAGTTCGGCTTCCTGTTCGCGGCTGCGCCGGCGCGACTCGCCGCGCACGAGCTTGGCGGCGGCGAAGCGCGTGCTGGTGAAGAGCCAGCCCGCGAGCACGGGCCGGTGGGCGAGCGCCGCCGCCTTGCGCGCGAGATCGGTGAACACCAGCTGGGTGACGTCCTGCGCGAGATGCGCGTCGCCGTTCACCTGGCGCAGCGCCGCGGAATACACGAGGTTGAGATGCCGGCGCACCAGCTCGGCGAAGTCGCCCTCGGAGCGGTTTTCGGCGTAGCGGCGGAGCAGGGTGGAGTCGTCCGTCATGGCGTTTCGACCTATAGCACCCGCCGGCCGGGAAACCGCACAAAATAAATCGGGTAGTCTTGAGCCGAACCGATACGCTTTGGAGCGCAGCGACAACGCGGTCGCTTCCGGACCACGCTTTCGTCCCGCCGGCGCAGGACTCAAGCGCGGCCACATCTCCCGTGAGAGAGCATTATCTTCATGGCGGGGTCGCCCGCTCTCCAGCGGTCCGAACTGGAGCCACGGCGACCGCGCCGGGGCTTCTGCCTCAGTGAAACAGCTCGAAGGCGCGGCGGGCGCCGGCGAGGTTGCCCTTGAGCAGGCAGTGACCGAGAACCTTGAGCGCCTTCAGCGGCCGGGTCTTCACGGTGAACGGTTCGCGCGACAGGGCTTCGGCGATGACGGGCGAATTCTGCTGCAGGCGCGTGAAGGCCTGACGGGCGGCGGCAATGTCCGCGAGCGCGAGCGCGCGGTCGAGGGCGCGAATCTCGGCGAACGTCCGGTGGGCATTGCCGGGTGCTCCGGCGGAGACGTGGGGAGCGGTCTCGGTGAGCATGAGTGTCGGGGGTTAGGCGTCGGCCGGCCGCGAGACCGGCGGAGTGCGGGGTTTTTCGATCGGGGTGGAATCGATTGCTACAACAACCAACCTGCTGAAGCTGTCTGAGGATAGGTCGGGACGCACCACCCGTCCAATCCGAGTTATTCACAAGCCGCAGTGATGAGCGGAACTAATTCCAAACAGGTCCGCGTTCGGTGCGGTTCAGACAAAGGTCGCTTGGGAATTGGAGCATTGGCCACGTCCCGTAGCCTGAGAGGCATGAGCGTGACGTTTACGCCGACGGCTCGACACCCGGCGAAGGTGTGGCGTATCAGCGCGCTCTGGCCCGAGGAACTCGCGGGCTGGTTCAACCGTGCCGGGCTCATCCGGCAGGAACTCAGCCAGTGGCAGATGGCGCGGGAGCCGGTCTGAGCGCGGCCACGCGCCGCCCGGACTCAATCATCGAGGTCCACCACGCCGGTGGCGTGGCAGAGGGCGGTCAGCACGCGGAACTCGACGCTGTCCTTGGCGTGCAGGTCGGGGTTCACCTTGAAGCCCTCGGTCAGGGCCTGCATGGCGCCGTGATAACTGTTGGCCCGGGCGGAGAGCGGGATGCGCTCCAGGGCGAGTGCGCCCGGCTGGAGATAGGTGACCGCGGCCGAAAAACCCAGGTTGGACGCACCTTCCGCGTGGGACGGCGAGCGCCGCACCGTGATTTCCATGCGCCCCGCCGGCGAGTCGAACCTGAAGGGCATGTGCGGCAGTTTGATATTCATCCACGAGGGTATCGCGGTCGGGGGGAATAAGCAACCGTGCCGCCGAGGAAGAATTGCCTGGGCTGGTTCAACGGTTTGTGGAGCGAAGCGGGGATTGCCTCGGGACGGGGCGGGTGAGGAAATGCGGCATGCCAGACGCCGAACACCCCGCGCCGGAAGGAACGCCCGCACCGATCACGCTCGATGCCCTGGAAGCCCGGGTGCTGGGCTGCCTGATCGAGAAGGAGGCGACGACGCCCGATGTCTATCCGCTCTCGCTCAACGCGCTCGTGAACGCGTGCAACCAGAAGAACAACCGCGCGCCGGTGATGGAACTGGGCGAGCGCGAGGTCGAGGGCGCGCTGGACCGCCTGCGGGGCAAGCGGCTCGTGACCGCGTTCAGCGGCGCGAATGCGCGCGCGATCAAATACAAGCACCGCTTCGGCGAGCGTTTTCCCGTGGAGCCGCTCGCGCAGGCGATGCTCGCCGAGCTGATGCTGCGCGGACCGCAGACCACGGCGGGATTGCGCGGCAATTGCGAGCGCATGGCGACCGTGCCGGACCTCGCCGGCTGCGAGGCGCTGCTCGTGCATCTGACCGGCGGTGCGGAGCCGCTGGTGCGCAAGCTGCCGCGTCAGCCCGGGCAGAAGGAGGCACGTTGGGTGCAGTTGCTGACGGGCGAGCCGACGGCGGAGGATCTGGCCGGGACCGAGGGCGCACGCGAACCGCTCAAGGTTGCGGTGGCGATGACCTTGCCGCCCGAGGTGGAAACGCGGCTGGCGGCGCTGGAGGCGGAGGTCGCGGGATTGAAGAGCGAACTGGCGCGACTGCGGATGGCGCTGGGCGAAACGGGCTGAGGGCAGCTCAGGCCTGGCCGCAGAGTTATTGGCCACAAAAAGCACAAGAGGCGCAAAAGGGAGCGAGGCTCCGGACCGAGGCAGGTTTAAACGCGGAGGACGCAGAGAGCGCGGAGGAGGATGCAGGATCTGAACTCCGCGTCCTTCGCGGGCTCCGCGTTTCAACGGTCTTTATCCAAGAGCTTGTTGAGCAGCTTGCTCTTCGTGCGGCGGGGTTTCTGGGCGGCGGCGCTGGACTCGTTATTGCGGCGGATGAGTTCCTGCAGGTCGATCAGAGGCATGGGGCGGGGAGGCATGGCGGTGGAGGGCTTCTAACTTGGGGAGCGCATTCAACTGAACCACAAAGACACCGAGACACAGAGGTATGGCCGCAAAGAGGCGCAAAAATGCACGAAAAGCGAACCGAGGGGAATTGCCGCGACACCGTCGCGACAATCATGAATGCAAACCCAGTCAGTCGATGGCGGTGATTGTCTCGACGTGTCGAGACAACGGTAACGGCACAGTAGAATCAGGGGGTTCCGGGCAGCCATCTCTCCGCTTGAAGCGGAGCGGGGTTTGGGCAAGGTGTGGGGCGTGACGACCGCCGTTGCCAATGCCATCGCCAGGATGACCAAGCGCCAGAAGCTGGCGCTGGCGGACCGGCTGTTGGAGGACACCGGAGCACATGACAAACCGTATTACCTGCACAGCAGCGACGACCCGGCTTTGGACGCCGTGTTGAAACGCCGCTTTAATGATCGCAGCCCCGGGGCCTGGCTGACGCTCGATGAATTTCGAGCGCGAACCATGGCGACACCGTGCTGATTGTGGGCTTGCTGAAAAGGACTCTCGGATTAGGTTCTCGATCATGAGCGCGGCAAAAGATGAGGCGGTCGAGCTGATCAAGAAGCTCCCGGAAGATGCGACGATGGAGGACATCCAGCATCACCTCTACGTGCTCAAGAAGATCAAACAGGGCCAAAACCGCATCGTCGCGGAAGGGGGCATTTCCCAGGACGCGATGGAGCAGGACATGGCCCGATGGATTTTGTCGTAACCTGGTCGCCGCAGGTCCGCGATGACCTGAACGACATCGCCGCCTACATCGCGAAGGGCTCGCCCCGCTATGC
>JAUPWC010000575.1 GCA_030916665.1 Verrucomicrobiota bacterium | reverse complement strand
GAAACCACTCTCATAGACCAAAAAACAACCACTTTCGTGGACGGCCTCCGTCTGCTCCTCGCGAGCACCCCGGCCCACGCCATGAACCTCCTCAACCGCCGCGACCAACATGAGCCAGACCAAGCGTAACTACAAAGCCACCTTCATCCTCGACAACCGGGGCAAGGAAGACTCCGTCGAATCCATCATCGAGGGCGTGAAGAAGGAAATCACCGCCGTCCAGGGCGAGGTCACCGCCGTCGAGAACATCGGCCGCCGGGAATTCGCCCGCAAGACCGACGACAAGTTCCCCGGCGGCGTCTATGTCTCGATGGCCTTCTCGGCCCCCGCCGCCGCCCCCGCGCAGCTGCACGAGCGCCTGCGCCTCAACGGCGCCGTTTACCGCGCCCTCCTCGAGAACGCCTGACCCGGCGCCCCGCGCCCCCTCCCATGGCCAATCTCAACAAAGTCATGCTCATCGGCAACCTGACGCGCGACCCCGAGCTGCGGGTCACGCCGAAGGGCACCGCCATCTGCACCTTCAGCCTCGCGGTGAACCGCAAGTTCAAGGACGAGAGCGGCGGCGAGCGCGAAGAAGTCACCTACATCGACATCGAGGCCTGGGGCAAATCCGGCGAGAACATCTCCAAGTATTGCACCAAGGGCCGCCCGCTCTTCGTCGAAGGCCGCCTGCGCCTCGACCAGTGGGAAGACAAGAACACCAAGGAAAAACGCAGCCGCATGAAGGTTGTGCTTGAGAACTTCCAGTTCCTCGGCAGCGGCCGCAGCGAAGGTGGCGGTGGTGGCGGTGGTGGCGGCGAGGGTGGGGAAGCCCGCTCCTATGCGCCCCGCAGCGCCGCTCCGCGTCCGGCCGCCGCTCCGGCTCCCCAGGAAAACCTCGACGAAGACGTGCCGTTCTGAGCACGCGCAGAATTCAACCGACAACTTTAAACCAATCCCATCATGGCTAACAGCGAAGTGCTCCTCATTCAACCCGTTGACGGTCTTGGCGCCGAAGGCGACCAGGTCAAAGTCCGCGCCGGCTACGCGCGCAATTTCCTCCTGCCCCAGGGCAAGGCCGTGCCGCTCACCGTGGCCAACCGCAAGCAGGTCGAGGCCCTCAAGAAGGCCCGCGGTCTCCGCGAGGCCAAGGAACTCGACGGCGCCCAGGCCCTCGCCAAGCAGATCGAGAAGGCCGGCATCGCCATCGCCGTGAAGACCGGCGAGGGTGGCAAGCTCTTCGGTGCCGTCACCGGCAACGACATCCACGAGAAGCTGGCCGCCGCCGGCATCACCGTGGAGAAGAAGCGCATCCACCTCGGCCAGCCCATCAAGACCCTCGGCAAGCACACGGTGAACATCCGCCTGCACCCCGAGGTCACCGTCGAGCTCAACTTCGACGTCGTCTCCGAGAACCCGATCGAGCCGGTCGCCGCTTCCTGAGCGCGGCCCGTTCCGGACCCGAGCTGCGGCTAAACCCCGCAGCTTTTTTATGTCCGGATGCGCCGCGGCCCGCCCCTCCCGCCCGGACTTCAAGCCATGAAGAAAATGTTCATAATCGGGAGTTGCGGCGCGCAGTCGCGACAGCCTCACTGAACCGTCCCATGGCAGAATCCAGCAACGATCCCCGCTCCGGCAAGGTGCTGCGTTACCCCACTGCCGCCGAGCGCGCCCAGACGTTGCCCGCGGGCGCGCCGGATCGTTCGCCTCCGCACAGCGCCGAGGCTGAGGAACACGTCATCGCCTGCTGTCTGCTCGACGGCAGCGACACCATCGCCCGCTGTCTGGAGTCGCGCGTCACGGCCGAATCATTTTATCTCCCGCAGAACCGGCTCCTGTTCGAGGTCATCCTCGAACTCTACCAGAAGAGCCCGCCGGTCAGCCTGGAAATCCTGGCCGAGGAACTGAAGACGCGGCGCCAGCTGGAGGCGGTCGGCGGGTTTCCGTATCTGATGCAGGTCACGGGCAAGATCCCGACCACGGCGCACGCCGGATATTTCATCGAGAAGGTCCGCGAGAAGCACCTGCTGCGTGAACTCATCAAGACCGCCACCGGCGCGGTCGAGCAGGCCTACTCCTTCACCGGCGGACTCGAGGAGTTCGTGGACAAGGTGGAGCAGGAGCTCTTCAAGGTCACGCAGGACCGCGTGAGCGACAACGCCCAGGAGATCAAGGAGGCGATCAAGGACGCCAACACCGTCATCGCCAAGCTGCTCATGAAAAAGGGCGAGCTCACGGGCGTCAGCTCGGGGTTCAAGGACCTCGACGCGATGACTTTCGGTTTCCAGCGGCAGGAAATGATCATCATCGCCGCGCGCCCTTCGATGGGCAAAACCAGCTTTGCGCTCAACATCGCCGAGGCTGCCGCCATGCCCAAGAAGGGCGATCCGGTGGCGGTGCTGGTCTTCTCGCTCGAAATGAGCGCCTCCCAGCTCGCCCTGCGCATGCTCTGCGCCCGTTCGCGGGTGAACATGAAACTCCTGCGCGACGGCCTCGTGAGTCGCGACGGCGCCGAGGTCAACGCCCTCGGCCGGACCGCCGAGGAGTTCAAGCGCGCCCCCATCCTGATCGACGACGCCAGCAACCTCACGATCATGGAGCTCCGGGCCAAGGCCCGCCGCATCCACGCCCGCAAGAAGCTCGGCATGGTCATCGTGGACTACCTCCAGCTGCTCAGCGGCACCGACCCCCGCGCCCCGCGCGAGCAGCAGGTCGCCGAAGTTTCCCGCGGATTAAAGGCCCTCGCCAAGGAACTAGACGTGCCCGTCCTAGTCCTATCCCAGCTTAACCGCTCCTCGGAAAAGGAAAACCGCACGCCCCGCTTGTCGGACTTGCGCGAATCCGGTTCCATCGAGCAAGATGCCGACGTAGTGCTGATGCTGTCCCGCCCCAAGGATGCCGACGAAAAATTCCAGACCGCTGCCGGTGCAGCGGATTTAATCGTTGCCAAGCAGCGCAACGGACCGGTAGGTGATTTGAAACTGACTTTCCTTCAAGAAATTACGCGCTTTGAAAACTTTACTCCGTAACCTGGTTACCCGGGCGACTATTGTCTGCATTTTGGCTGCACTTGCCACCCCCGCTCTGCGGGCTCAGGCCGGTTCCGGGGCTGCCCAGGAAGAGCCGGCGCCCTCCCGCGTCGGCACCATCACGATCAAGTTCATCGGCATGGCCAGTGTCAGCGAGCAGATCGTGCGCGCCAACATGATCTTGCGCGAGGATACCGAACTCGACGAGGCCGTCATCGACCGCGACATCCGCTCGCTCTACCGCACCGGCATGTTCGAGTTCATCGAGGTCAAGCGCGACGAGTCGGCCGGCAACGTTGTAAACTTCGTGTTCGAGGTGACCCCGAAATTCCGCGTGCTGAACGTCGAGTTCGAGGGCACCAAGGCCGTCAAGCCGCGCCGCCTCATCAAGGAGGCCAAGACCGTCGCCAACGGCGTGCTCGACGAGCGCCAGATCAAGGAGGACAGCCAGAAGATCTACGAGTATTACCAGAAGCGCGGTTTCAACCAGGCGCAGGTCACCTACGCCATCGACCGCAACCGCTCCACCGGCTTCAGCACCGTTACCTTCAAGGTCCGCGAGGGCGTCCGTTCGAAGATCAGCGCCATCACCTTTGTCGGCAACGACAGCGTGAAGGCCCGCCGACTGCGCAAGGAGATGGAGACCAAGAAGTGGAGCTCGATCTCCTGGCTCATGGGCACCGGCCGCCTCAAGGACGACGAGTTTGACGAGGACCTCAACAAACTCCGCGACTTCTACAAGGAGGAGGGCTTCCTCGACGTTGAGATCGCCGAGGACAAGATCACGTTCGACTACCCGAAGCCGGGCAAGCTCGTCATAACCGTCCGCGTCAACGAAGGCCGCCAGTATCGCGTCGGCGACATTTCCTTCACCGGCAACAAGCTCTACCCCGAGACCCTGCTCCGCTTCATTCCCCGGCAGCGCAAGGGCGCCGTCTTCAAGCCCTCGTTGCTCGACAAGGATAGCGAGTCCGTCGAGGACTTTTACGGCCGTGCCGGCTATCTGCCGCCCGACACCCGCGTCCGTCTGGTCCGCAAGCCCAACCTCGAGACCGGCAACATCGACGTTGAATACCAGATCACCGAGGGCGACCGCATCCAGGTCGAGTCGGTCAAGATCGAGGGCAACACCAAGACCAAGAGCATCGTGATCCTGCGCGAGCTCGTGCTCGGTCCGGGCGACGTCTTCGACAGCGTGCGCCTCAAGATCAGCAAGCTGCGCCTCGAGAACACCCGCTTCTTCGAGGACCCGGTCAACGTCACCGACGAGTCCACCAACATCCCCGGCCGCCGCACGCTCAAGATCTCCGTGCAGGAGGGGCGCACCGGCAACCTCACCTTCGGCGCGGGCTTCAGCTCGCTGGAACGCGCGGTGGTGTTCGCCGAGGTCACGCAGTCCAATTTCGACCTCTTCAACCGCCGTTCCTTCTTCCAGGGCGACGGCCAGAAGTTCCGCCTCCGCTTCCAGATCGGTTCGCAGTCGAGCGAGCTGATCATGGCGTTCGAGGAACCCTACTTCCTGGAGCGCGAACTCGCGACCGGCTTCCAGCTCTACCGCACCACGTCCGACTACAATAGCGCCTATTACGAGGAAATCCGCACCGGTGGGGAAATCTACGCCCGCAAGCGCCTCTTCAACTGGCTCGAGTCGCGCCTCTCCTACACCTACGAGATCGTGGACATCGCCAATGTGGATCCGAGTGCTCCGCTCTCCTTCCGTATCCTGGAGGGCAACACCACCACCTCTCGCATCGGCCTGAACCTCACGCAGGACACGCGCGACAAGATCATCAGCACCACCCGCGGCCACTACACCTCGCTCAACCTCGATCTCGCGGGCGGCCCCCTGGGCGGCGACAATCATTACTACCGCGTTGAATTCCGGGGTTCCAAATTCTTCCCGGTGGCCGAGTTCCAGGATCAGGTTCTGGCTCTGATCGGCCGCCTCGGCGTGGTGGAGAGCTTTGGTGACAGCAACAAGCCGCAGTTCCGCACCATCACCGATCCGGCCACGGGCAATCCCTTTACCTTCGGTCCCTTCGTTCCCGGGGTGCCTTTTTATGATCGCTACTTCCTGGGCGGTCCGAACGACCTCCGCGGCTTCGAGTTCCGCGACGTCGGCCCGAAAGACAACTTCGGCGAGCCGCTTGGTGGCAAGAGCTATGGCTTTTTCAGCCTGGAATACTCCTTCGATCTCGTGAAACCCATGCGCATGGCCTTCTTCTACGATGCTGGCTTTGTTAACACCGATGCCTATGATTTCAGCCCGATTGACTACAACGACAACATCGGCGTCGGCATCATGCTCTTTGTCGCCGGTGCCCCGTTGCGGCTCGATTTCGGCATTCCGCTGACCACCGACCGCTTCAACAACAAGGGCAACCAGTTCAACTTCTCCTTCGGCACCCGTTTCTGATCCCCTCACACCGTCACCACTCCGATCTCTCCCTCCTATGCACAAGATGATCCGCTCATTCGCCCTTCTGGCCACCCTGCTCACCGGCCTCACCGCGCTGCAAGCCCAACCGACCGTAAAACTTGTCGTGGTCGATATGGCCAAGGTTTACGACAACCACTACAAGACCGAGGAGCAGACCGTGAAATTCCGCGACCTCGAACAGAAGGCCCAGGAACAGGTCGAGGAATACAACAAGCAGGGCAAGGCGCTCGTGGATGAATATCAGGAGCTGATGGAGCAGTCCAAGAACACCCTGCTCACCGCCGAAGCCCGCGCGAAAGCCGAGGCCGACACCCAGCGCAAGGGCGAGGAAATCCAGCGCAAGCAGGGCGAGGTCCAGCAGTTTCGCCAGACCACCCAGCGCTCCCTCCAGCAGCGCCTCAAGACCCACCGCGACCTTCTCCTGGAGGAGATCAGCAAGGTTGTGACCGACATCGCCAAGCGCAACGGCGCCACCCTCGTCCTCGACCGGTCCGGCCCCACGCTCTTCGGCATCCCCGGTGTGATCTACGCCGACCCGTCCTATGACATCACCGACGCCGTGCTGGCCGAGGTGAACAAGGACCGCCCGGCTCCGGCCCCGGCTCCCGCCACTCCGGCCGCCAAGTGAGGCACAACTGATCTTGCCAAGCCCTGTTCCCCCGAACAGGGCTTTTTTGTGTCCGTTTGCGACCGGCTGGATGCCCAGCCCGGCCAGCGGCGCTCCCGATTCAGTCATGCAGGTCACCTATACCCCCGAGGAAATCGCTACCATCGTCGGCGCCCAGCGCTCCGTGGGAACCACCGAACGCGCGGTGACCGACATCGCTTCGCTTTCCGCTGCGCGCGTCGGAGATCTCTCCTTTCTTGGCAATCCCAAGTATCGTTCGCAGGTGCCCGACAGCGCGGCGACGGTTTTGCTGCTGCCGCTGGATTACACGGGTGAACCGCGTGCGGGGCAGGTTTTTCTCCATGTGGAGAACCCGTCGGCGGCGCTGGCCCGGTTGTGCGCCCGCATCGAGCAGTCCCTCTGGCCGAAACCTTCTCCGGGCCTTCATCCGTCCGCGGTGGTGTCCGTCGGCGCCGTGGTGGATCCGTCGGCGCATGTCGGGCCGCTTTGCGTGATCGAGGAGGGGGCGAAGGTCGGTGCGGGCACGGTCCTGCAGGCCTCGGTTTTCGTCGGTCGCGAAGCGCGCATTGGCCGGGGCTGTTTTCTCATGCCCGGTTGCGTGGTGGCAACGACCTGCGTGTTGGGCGATCGCGTGCGGCTCCAGCCGGGCGTGGTGGTGGGCTCCGACGGATTCGGCTACGAATTCGTCAATGGCCGCCACGAAAAGGTGCCCCAGATCGGCACCGTCGTCATAGGTGACGACGTCGAGATCGGCGCGAACACGACCTTGGATCGCGCGCGTTTCAGCCGCACCGTGGTGGGAGAGGGCACCAAAATCGACAACCTGGTCCAGATCGCCCACAATGTGGTCATCGGGAAACACTGCATCCTGTGTTCGCAGGTCGGGATCTCCGGCAGCACCACGCTGGAAGATTACGTCATATTGGGCGGCCAGGCCGGCATCGGCGGGCATATCACGCTCCGCAAAGGCAGCAAGGCCGGCGGCCAGGCCGGTGTGACCTCTGATGTCGCCCCGGGCACCTACGTGAATGGCACACCCGCCATCCCCTACATGCTGGAACGCCGGCTGGCCGTATTGCACCAGCGCCTGCCGGACCTTTTCAAACGCGTCGAGCGGCTCGAAAAGCCAGAATAGTCTTCCCGCACGTCTCCTTCTCGGCTACCAAGCGGCGGCAATGAGGGACACGAAGCTCAAGATCTTTTCCGGTTCATCCAATCGCGCACTAGCAGAGGAAATCTGCCAGTCCATCGGCGTCCCGCTCGGCGATGCCACCGTGAACTGTTTCCCCGACGGGGAATCGTTCGTGAAGATCAACGAGAACATCCGCGGGGCCGACGCCTATTTCATCCAGTCCACCTGCCCGCCGACCAATCATCACCTGATGGAGCTGCTGATCATGATCGATGCCGCCAAGCGCGCCTCGACCCAGCGCATCACGGCCGTCATCCCGTTCTACGGCTACGCCCGCCAGGACCGCAAGGACCAGCCCCGCGTCCCCATCACGGCCAAGCTCGTCGCCAACCTGCTCATGTCCGCCGGCGCCAACCGCGTCCTCGCGATGGACCTGCACAGCCAGCAGATCCAGGGTTTCTTCGACATCCCGGTGGACCACCTCTTCGCCTCCCCGGTCTTCTTCCAGTATCTCGCCAGCAAGCGCAGCAACAACCTCGTCGTCTTCTCGCCCGATGTCGGCGGCATGAAGATGGCCGCCGCCTACGCCGACGTCCTCGGTGCCTCCCTCGGCCTCGTGGCCAAGAAGCGCACCAGCGCCACCAAGGTCGAGGCCATCAACATCGTCGGTGAAGTCGCCGGTTGCGACGTGCTCCTCGTGGACGACATCACCGAGACCGCCGGCACGCTTACCGCCGCCGCCAAGATCCTCAAGGACCATGGCGCCAAGAGCATCCGGGCCGCCGTCAGCCACTGCGTGCTCAACGAAATCGCCTACGAGCGCCTCAAGACCGGCCTCATCGACGAACTCATCACGACCAATTCCG
>JAUPWC010000574.1 GCA_030916665.1 Verrucomicrobiota bacterium | reverse complement strand
AGCTACGGCAGCTACTCCGGCGCCGTGCCCAACGAGAAGATCACCTGGGGCAAGCTCGGGGCGAAGACCCCGAAGTTCGTCGTCGAAAGCGACGCCACGATCGTCGCGCCGCTGATCTTTGCCTGGGTGCTGGGGCAGTAGCAGCGGTTGCACCACTAATCTTCACTAATGACTCACTAATTGAATTAGTGTCCAATCAGTGACCATTAGTGGTTCACCCCTCGTGATCTGGGTTTATCGCCTCATCTTTCTCCCGGCGTTGCTCATCGCTTCGCCTTATTACCTGTGGCGCATGCGGCGGCGCGGGGGTTACGGGGAGGCGTTCTGGCAGCGGCTGGGGCGGACGGTGCCGCTGCCGCCGAAGAGGCCGGGCGTGAAGCGCATCTGGCTGCAGGCAGTGAGCGTCGGCGAGATGCTGGCCATCGGCCCGCTGCTGGAGGCGCTCAAACGCGAGGGCAACACCGAGGTCTTCCTGACCACGACGACGAGCACAGGCCACCAGCTGGCGAAGGAGAAATACCCCGCGCTGACCGTCGGCATCGGCTATTTCCCGCTGGATTTCTGGTGGGCCAGCGAGCGCGCATGGTGGCGCGTGCAGCCTGATCTTTGCATTTTGATGGAAGGCGAGCGGTGGCCGGAGCATGTGCGGCAGGCGGAGTGCCACGGCGTGCCGGTGCTCAGTGTGAACGCGCGGCTCTCGGACCGCAGCTTCCGCCGTTCGATGCGGTTTGCGCCCATCGTGCTGGCGCTGTCACGCGGCATTTCCCGGTTCCTGTGTGCGTCGAAGGGCGACGAACAGCGGTTCAAGGCGATCGGGTTCCCGGCCGACCGCGTGTTGACGACCGGCAACCTGAAGCTCGACGTGGAGATCCCGCTGCTCGGCGAGGCCGAGCGCGCGAAATTGCGCAAGGATGTCGGCCTGGATGACGGACTCGTGCTGCTCGGATCATCCACGTGGCCGGGCGAGGAAAAGGCGCTGATCGCCGCGTTGCAGGAAGCCCGCGGCAAGGGACTCGACGTCTCGCTGCTGATTGTGCCGCGTCATGCGGAGCGGCGGGAGGAGCTGCGCGATTTGCTGGCGAAAACGGGGCTGTCGTTTCATTTCCGCTCGGCCGGCGCGGCGCCGCGCGTGGTGGACGTGACCATCGGCGACACGACCGGCGAGCTGCGAAAGCTCACGCAGCTCGCGGACCTGGTGTTCGTGGGCAAGAGCCTTGCGCCGCATGACGGCGGGCAGACACCGGTCGAAGCGGCGATCCTGGAGAAGCCGCTGCTGCACGGACCGCACATGACGAATTTCCGCGAGATCATCCACGGGCTCACCGAGGCCGGTGCGGTGCGCAAGGTCGAGACGCACGAGGACCTGGTGCGCGAGGCGGTCGAGTATCTGCGCTTTCCGGCCAAGCGGGCGAAGCTGAGTTCCTCGGCGCGCGCCTGGCATGAGGCGAATCGCGGCGCGACGGAGCGCACGCTGGCGGTGGTGCGGGAGATGTTGGCGAAGCGGGTCTCGTAGCCGCGTTGGAGCACAGCGACAACGTGGTCCGTATTCGACCACGCTTTCGCCCCGCATTCGCGGGACTCAAACGCGGCTACAAGTCGCTCACGCGAACACCGCGCCGCCGAGGAGCTGCTCTCCGTCGTAGAGTGCCATGATCTGGCCGGCCGCGAGAGCGCGCTGAGGCTGGTCAAAGCGGATGTGCGCGGTGCCGTCGGGGCCGGGCGAGAACCCGATGGTGACGCGTGGGTCGCGGTAGCGCACGCGGCATTCGAGACGGGTGGGGGCGGTGATCGGGTCGCCGATGAAGCTGAGGCTGTGGACGCGGGTTTCGCTGGCCCAGAGGCCGGGCGCATCGGCGCCGTCGAAGGCGACGAGCAGCGCGTGGTCGCAGGCGCGCTTGCCGACGACAACGTAGGCCTGATTGTCGGTGTTCGACGGGATGCGGATGCCCTTGCGCTGGCCGATGGTGTAATAGTGCAGGCCGCGGTGTTCGCCGAGGACCTTGCCGTCGGTGGCGCGGACAATCGGGCCGGGGTGCTCGGGCACGTAGGCGCGCAGGAAGTCGGTCATCTTCACCTCGCCGATGAAGCAGATGCCCTGGCTGTCCTTTTTGCGGGCGTTGGGCAGTTTCGCGTCGGCGGCGAGTTCGCGCAGTTCGGGCTTGGTGAGGTGGCCGATGGGGAAGAGCGCGTCGCGGAGCTGCGCCTGCGAGAGCAGGGCAAGGAAGTAGGACTGGTCCTTGTTCTTGTCCAAGCCTTCGAGGAGGGAGAACGGATTTTCGATTTTTGATTCTCGATTTTCGATGGAGACGCGCCGTGCGTAATGTCCCGTCGCCACGGCCTCGAATCCCTCCGCGCGGGCGTAGTTGAGGAACACGCCGAACTTCATCTCGCGGTTGCACATCACGTCGGGGTTGGGCGTGAGGCCGCGCTGGTAGCCGTCGAGCAGGTAATCCACCACGAGCCGGCGGTAGTCCTGCATCAGGTTGACCACCCGGAACTCGATGCCGATCCGGTCCGCCACGGCGCGGGCGTCCTCGATGTCCTGCATCCACGGGCAATGGCCGATGACGTTGT
>JAUPWC010000573.1 GCA_030916665.1 Verrucomicrobiota bacterium | reverse complement strand
GCTTGCGCCCGGACGGATATTCATAAACGCCACCTTCGGCGACCCAATGAACCGGCTGCCCAGTGCCCGCACGGGCATCGACCCATGCGCGGAACTCGGGCGAAACAGCGTCACGAGAATCGCCTTGCGCAACCGCAGCTGATGGGACCGCAATCAGCGGCAGCAGCAAACCCAGCACAAACGCCTTACGAGCGGTGTTCCAGAACATCGACATCTCCCATAGTTCAGGACCTAAGCCCATACCGCTGCCACACCTTCCGTATCCGGCCGGCACGGCATCTCAATTCAACTTGCGGCGCCCCCGGCCAGCAGTGCGTCGATCCGTTCAGGCGCATAGCCAAGCCCCGCAAGCACAGCACGGGTATCCGCGCCGGGTCCGGGCAGTGTCGAACCGGCACGCGGGCGGCGCCCACCCAACATGATCGGCAGCGCCGGAAGGGCAGTCTGTGTGCCGTCGGTCAGCGTCACCGGTTCCAACCCGCCACTGGCATTCAAGTGCGGATCGTCGAACATGTCCTGAGGGCGGGCGATGGGGGCAAAGGGCAACCCGGTACCCTCCAGACGCGCGATCAATTCGGCGCGGGTGAACCCCGAAATCAACTCGCGGATGCGCGGAAGTATCCGCTCACGAGCCTGGACACGGGCATTGTTCGCCCGGATGGTCTCATCTGCCCACAGATCATCGAGTTCAAACAGCTTGCAGAACTTTTCCCACAGCCCATCTGTGACAACGCCGATGAAAATCGGATCGTCGCGTGTTTCAAACACGTCGTAAATTGCCCATGCGGAAATGCGTGCGGGCATCGGATCCGCAGCCTTCCCGGTAACCGCTTTCTGGGCCATATGCTGGCCGATCAGATACACGGTGGTTTCAAACAGCGCGCTTTGCACCAGTTGCCCGCGCCCTGTCTGGTGGCGCTCGTTAATGGCAGCAAGGATAGCGATTACCCCGAACATCCCGCCCGTGACGTCGATCACACTGGCTCCGGCACGCAGCGGACGGCCCGGAGGCCCCGTCATGTAGGCCAGTCCGCCCATCATCTGCGCCACTTCATCAAGCGCCGTTCGATTTTCATAAGGCCCTGGAAGAAAGCCCTTTTCCGAACAGTAAATCAGCCGGGGATTGATCTCGGACACGGCATCATAACCCAGTCCCAGCCGGTCCAGCGCACCAGGCCGGAAGTTTTCGATCAACACGTCTGCCCCGGCGACGAGATCGCGGGCTACGGTCAGCCCATCGCTGCTTTTCAGATCAAGGCAAATTGATTGTTTGTGGCGGTTGTACATCGGGAAGTATCCCGCCCCCGATCCCAGCAGGCGGCGAGTGCTGTCGCCACCCACCGGCTCCACACGAACCACATCCGCGCCAAGCGATGCCAGCATCGCGCCCACAGCCGGCCCCATGACCATGTGGGTGAATTCAACCACCCGGATGCCCTGTAACGGCATCGGGGCATCAGCAGACGTCGTCATCAGGCAATCCCCCTAAAACCGATTGGAACGCCGGCTTCTGGTATGAACCCGTAAAGGGGCTCGCCAGGCAGGGCACCGGCAATAATCCGACGCACTTCGGCAAGGCGCGCGATATCAATCCCGGTATGAAGGCCCATTGCCTCCAGCATGAAAACGAGATCCTCGGTCACGATATTGCCCGACGCGCCGGGGGCAAAGGGGCAGCCCCCAATCCCGCCCATGGAGGAATCGAAGGTGGTGATACCCTCCTCCAGCCCGGCCAGTACATTGGCCAGCCCCAGCCCACGCGTATTGTGCAGGTGCAACGTATTCAACCGGTCGGTGCCGACCGCAGCCTTTACCGCGCGGACCAGACGGCGAACCTGCGCGGGGTTGGCATATCCGGTCGTGTCGGAAAGGCATACTTCTGCCACGCCTGCAGCAATAGTCTGCTCGGCAAGCCGGACCACCTGATCTTCGGCAACCGGGCCTTCAATGGTGCATCCGAACGCCGTGGATAGCCCAACTTCAAAATGGGGGCGCCGACCTTCCGGCTGGGCGGCAACAAGCGCCGCGATCGCAGCGATCTGGTCCAGCATTGCAGCGTGATCCTTGCGCACGTTCTTCAAACTGTGCGTCTCCGACATCGAAAACGGTATCGACATCTTGTTCACACCAGCCTTGATCGCGGATTCAGCGCCTTTCAGATTGGGAACCAGCGCCACCACCTCAAGCCCCGGCACCATCCTTGCGAAAGCCACGATTTCTGCCGTGTCGGCCATCTGCGGCAACAGGCTCGGGGGCACGAAACTGCCGACTTCCATTTCGGTCACGCCGGCAGCCACCTCGGCCAGTATCCAGGCTTTCTTGGCTTCGGTGGGCATCACACGATCAATGCTTTGCAGCCCGTCGCGCAGGCCGACCTCGCTGATGCGGATATGTTGAGTCATGCGGGGTTCTCCAGATATATCCAGGGGCGCGCCGCGCGGTCCCGGTCCTGCCAGGCGGCGATGTCGCCAGCCTGGCGCAAAGTAAGGTCGATCGCGTCCAGCCCGTCGCGCAGCATGGCCTTGGCTTCGGCATCAATCTCAAATGTCCAGCGGCTGCCGTCGGCACCAGTCACGTCCTGTTCGTCAAGCCGGATGGAAACCGGTGCGTCGCTGGCGGCGATGGCGGCAATGGCGTCTGGTTCCAGCACGATCGGCACGATGCCGTTGCGCACACAGTTGCCTGCAAAGATCGGCGCGAAACTCTCGGCCAGAATGGCGCGAACACCATATTCAGCCAAAGCCCAGACCGCATGTTCACGGCTTGAGCCGCAGCCAAAGTTTCGCCCGGTCAGGATCACCCGGCTTTGTGCATGACGCGGATCGTTGAGTATGAAAGCCGGGTCAGGATCGCGCCCCGAAGTGCCGATATAGCGCCAGCCTGCGAACAGCCCGCTGGCCAGCCCGGTCTTGCCCGTGCTTTTCATCTCGCGCGAAGGTATGATCTGATCAGTATCGACGTTGTCTCTCAGCAGCGGCAAAGCCAGTGATGTGATCTGCGAAAACGGCTGGGCCATCATGCGATCTCCCGCGGGTCAGCAAGGCAACCAGCCAGCGCACTGGCCGCCACGGTTGCAGGGCTGGCAATGT
>JAUPWC010000572.1 GCA_030916665.1 Verrucomicrobiota bacterium | reverse complement strand
GCAGCAGCTGCGCCGCCACCTCCGCTTCGCTCGCCGCGTAGTGCGCGACGGAAAACGCCGGGGTGGCATGGATCGTCACCGCCGCGGGCACGCCGTGGGCGACGCCTTTCTTCACGTTGTCCGCCAGCCAGCGCACCGGGCCGTCGCTGAGCGCGAGGCCGGCGCCGGGCACGGCACTCGGCCCGCCCAGCACCGCGAGGAGCGCGAGGCAGGGGTGAAAGGTGAGTTGCTCCAGCGCCGCGCGCACCGCGCCGGGCAGCGCCACCGCGCCGGCGTCGAGCAGCGCGAGCGCCTGCGGAACGGGGCACGTGAGGAGCACGCGGGCCGCAGCCAGCGGTGGCTGGGCCGCGAGGGACAAGGTCCAGGTGCCGTCCTCGGCCCGGCGCACGGCGGTCACCTGGTGCTCGCGCCGGATGTCCAAACCGACGGCGAGGCCCTTCGGCACCGCCGTCATGGCGGGCCGGCCAATCAGGCGGGGGTGCGCGCCGCTGCCCCACTCGCCCACCCAGCCCGCCCGGCGCCAGGCCTCGACCTCGGCGGCAAACACGGGATCGCGCACAGTGATAAACTGCGCGCCCTGGTCGAACACAACCTCCCCCACCCGCTTCGTGGCCAGGCGCCCGCCGAAACCGCGGCTTTTCTCGAGCACGACCACGCCCGTGCTGCGCGCCTGAAGCGCACGGGCCAGCAGCAGGCCGGAGAGGCCGGCGCCAATAACGACGGTGGGGAGTGAGTCCGGAGCGTGCGCCATGCCCTCGATAAGCCCGAGGGCGGACGCGAGGTCGAGTCTCTTGGCGCGCAGGCCGGAGCGCCGCCGGCCTTGCCTCTTGACTGCCCGCCCCGGCCGCCGCCCAGTGACACCCGCCACCACCCGCGCCATGCCGCTCTCGTCCTCCCCCTCAGCCTTCACGTTGCGGACCCTGTTTATGGGCTCGCTCGGCACCATTCCCGAGAGCCATGCGCGCACGGTGGACAAGAAGCTGCTGGCCGCCTGGCTCAAGGAGGGCCTCCTCACCCACCGACCGACCGAAAAAAGCTACGCCCTCACCCCCAAGGGCGAAGCCCGAATCAGGTAGCCCCCGAACATCGATCCTTGATTAACCACTGATGCTCCGCCTACCGGCTGCGCTACTTTGTGCGGCTACGCCTAATCGACTCCGCCAGCTGGCTTCGGGGGTCGGCTAATCGCCGACTAAGCAATATCGGGTCAGGAGGCGGATTCTCTCGCGGCCATTAGCCGCGCCCCGGAACCAAAACCGGAGCCGATCAGGCGGAGGGGATTTTGAAGCGCAGCCGTTAGGCGGAGCATCCGTGGTTAAAACCGGATGGCTGTCTTCCTCGCCGTCATGCACCTCCGCCGCAAACCCGGCTACTGGCAGCACCGCCTCCGTTGAGGCGGCGGGATTCGACTGGCAGGCGCCATCGCCGCGATCAGCGCTCGTCGTCCAGCCAGCGGTAGAGCAGGCCGCCGAAGACGGCGCCCGCCACCGGCGCGACCCAGAACAGCCAGAGCTGCGAGAGCGCCCAGCCCCCGACGAAGAGCGCGGGGCCCGTGCTGCGGGCCGGGTTCACCGAGGTGTTGGTGACCGGAATCGAAACCAGGTGGATCAGCGTCAGCGCGAGGCCGATGGCGAGCGGGGCAAAGCCGGCCGGAGCGCGCTTGCTGGTCGCGCCAAAGATCACGAACAGGAACACGGCGGTCAGCGCAAACTCGGCGACGAACGCCGCCCCGAGGCTGTATTTGCCCGGCGAGTGCTCCGCATAGCCGTTGGAGGCAAAGCCCTGGGCGAGATCGAAACCGGGCGCGCCGCTGGCGATGACATAGAGCAGGCCCGCCGCCGCGATGCCGCCGCCGACCTGCGCGACCACGTAACCCGGAATCTGGGCAGCCGGGAAACGCCCGCCCGCGGCGAGACCGATGGTGACGGCCGGATTGAAATGCCCGCCGGAGATGTGGCCGACCGCATAGGCCATCGTCAGCACCGTCAGGCCGAATGCGAGCGACACGCCGAGCAGGCCGATGCCGACCTGCGGAAAGCCGGCGGCGATCACCGCGCTCCCACATCCCGCGAAAGTAAGCCAGAAAGTGCCGATCGCCTCCGCCGCGTATTGTTTCAATTGCATGGTAGGTTTTTCCTTTGCCCGCGCAAACTGCCCGCCGCCGCGAAAACCGTCAAGACGCCTTGTCCGGTGCGGCCGTGACGGGAGCGAGACTGTCGCTCCCGCCAAAATGTTGGGCCACCTGCCAACGTCCCTTTGCTTGGAGCATTGGGGCTGCTGGATTTTGTAGGGCCGGGTCTCCCGACGGAAGCTTGGCGGAGATGGCGAAGCAACCCCGCCTCTGTTCGATGACGCCGTCACATTCGAGGCGGGGTTCGGAGGTGTTTGGACTCTGATGGGTGACACTTTTGGACTTTGATGGGTGACAGTTAAAATTAAGGGGAGGGTTTAAGGGAGGGGGCTCGGCTCCCTCCCTTTGTTTGTTTTGGTGTGCGCTGGCG
>JAUPWC010000571.1 GCA_030916665.1 Verrucomicrobiota bacterium | reverse complement strand
ATCCTCAGCATCAGCCCGCCTTATGCTCGACCCCGGCAGCAGGTCCCGCCACTGCGCCAGGGTCTCGGTACGGGCGCGGCCGCTGTCGATCTTCAGCAGGTCGCAGCACCATTCGAAGCTGCCGGTCTCGTTGGCGTTGGACCAGAACCAGTAGCTCGGCTCCCGCGGGAATTTGCCCTTCTCGACCCGGAGCTGGTCCTCTGCGAAGTCCTTGAGCCCGACCGTGAACACGTGGGCCCACAGTTTCAGGTTGGCGAGGTCCGGCTCGCTGATGGCGCTGCGCTGGTTGTGCGCGAACTCTTCGTAGATCATATTAGCCCCTTCGCGCGCAGCCCGGCCAGCACACCCTCGGTGGTGCTGTGGGCGTCGGTCGTCAGCTTGCGCTGTGTGGTCACGTGGATGCCGGTGCCCTTGAGCGGTCCGGCGTTTAGGATGGCGTAGCAGGCTTCGAACATGTCGAGCGCCTTGTCCTCGCCGACCAGCGAGAGGAGCAGGGCGCCAACGCCGGCGGCGATGATCTGCCCCGCCTCCCGCGCGTGGGGGTCCGGGTGGAACTTCTCCATCGCGATCGTGGCGGCCATGATGTGGGCCAGGATCTCGTGCGGCGCCGCGGGGGTCTCGAGGGTCATTTCAGTTCTCCCAGTATCGGTGTGTTCTCGAGGATCTCGCGGTAACGGGCGTCACGCACCACGGCAATGCCGTTGAGGGACCAGACGCCTTGGAACTTGGCCGCCAGCAGCACCCCGTACTTCAGCACCTCGGCGCGGCTGCCTGAGCGCTCGGTCGGGACCTGGAAGACCCGGCGGTTCTCGTTGCCGGGCTCGGCGAGTTGGATGTAGGTGTTCATTTCGGCCCCCAGAGAAGCCGGCCGTAGCGGTTGGGCGCGAAGGTCCAGCAGCAATGCCGGTTCGATACGGGCGACCAGACCAGCTGCTCGGCCGAGGCAAAACCCTGGCGCCAGTCTTTAACGCCTATTTGTTCGTCTATAAACATTTTCAATACTCTCCAAAAAGGCCGCACGCATCGCGGCAGTTGTCTTCGTACGCCATGTCGATCGGGTCGGGCGTCTCTGCCTCGCCCTTGGCGCACAGCTTGTGGGCCGGCTGCATCTTGCCGCGCTCGCGCAGCAGCACACCCTCGAAGGGGGCCACCGGCTGGCCGCAGCAGCAGCACTTGCCGGGGTAGCGGTTGGCGGTGTATTGGCTCATGCCGGGACTCCGCAAGCCTTGAAGAAGCGGACCACGTCGAAGTTCGGGTTGAACTTCTGCGCCACCACAGCGACGGCGGTAGCGGCATCGCCGCGGGATTCGGGGGTGAGCTTGGCAATCTCGGCGGCCAAGGCGATGAAGTGTTGTTTTGTCATGTTCGCTGCTCCTTGTTCGTTGATGGGTACTGCCTACAACCCGAACTGTACAGATCACTACACGACTTGTCAATGGATTGTGTTTATCCGCCCATCAGCGAAACTTATTACCCCACCGCTTTGCCTCTTGTGGGGTACGCGTACCCTGTGATACAGTCCGCCACGTACATAACAGGAGCTACACATGACCAACAAAATCACACTCCCGAACCTGCTCACCGTCAGCAGCAGCCTCTACATCGTGCTCGAGCGGTACCTGCAGACGAAAGGCGAGTGCCCCGTCGCCCGAGAGGCGGTCGAGGCTGCGATCTTCGCAGCTGCGGACACGTTCCTCGAGCATAGCGAGTTCCAGCAGCAGATGACCCCCGATGGAAAGGTGACCCTGCAATGACCAACCCACTGCTCGACCACACCTCACGCCTGACCGCTGACCAGAAGCGCGCCCTGGCCACCGCGGCCGGCACCACGCCTGCAGGGCTGCACCAGATCGCCCACAGTTACAGGACCAAGGGCGTGCTGTCCCTGACCCCTGAGCTGGCCGCGCGTATCGAGGCGGCTACAGGCGGGGCGGTACTCCGTGAACAGTGCTGCCAAGCCTGTGGGCGGTGCGATCTGGCGATGAAGGCGCGCAAAACGACCCCGGAGTGGCGCGGCCTTATCGCGGCGCGCCCCGCTTGAGCGCCGGGTTAGCCGGCAGAAAGGGAAGAAGTGAAACGATCTGCAAACCACCACGCAGAACGCTGCCGAGAACTGGCAGACATTCTGATTGTGCCGCTGCGCGAGGTGGCGCGGCGACATGGTTACGCGCTGGCAGTGCATGGCTCGCTGACCTACGACATTGACCTGATTGCTTGCCCGTGGCGCGACCTTGCCACAAGCCCGGAATCTCTGGCCGAGGCAATCCACAAAGCTGTGGATGCGATAGCGGGGCAATCAAAGAGCGAAGGGCCAGAGAAGAAGCCTTACGGGCGGCTGGCATGGTCATTTCACATGGGCGGCGGGCCGTATGTCGACCTGAGCGTCATGCCGGTTAACGCTTGAATTCAGCGGCTTCGCGCGTTTCTTGCGCGGAGTCCGCCGGAATGATCGGTTAGCCTTCTAGGACAAGGAGATGAACATGGATTTGAACGAATACCTGATGAGCCAGTGGGACGAGAGCGACCCGAAGGTGCGAGACGACTACTCATTCCCACTGGCGAAGCGGATCGAATGTGAGGATGGGTTTTCGCTTTCTGTGCAGGCATCGCACGGAGCTTATTGCTCGCCGAGAACGAATCTCGGCCCGTGGGATCAAGTGGAAGTTGGATTCCCATCGGACGTGCCGGACGAAATCATGAATTACGCCGAACAACCGGAGAAGCCGACCGAAACGGTCTATGGCTACGTGCCGATTGAGTTGGTGGAAACGCTGATCGCTGCGCATGGCGGGATGAAGGCTAACGTAGAGTTCAGCGGGACTCCGGCGGCCTTATCGCCGGAGGCTCCGCTGGAACGCCGGGTTGGGGGTGCCGTCCCGCCAGCGCCGACTTTTGAAGGAGATGAGAAATGACCAGGACCGTAACTCGCCGCGAGGACATGAGCCATCGCGGATACCTCAAGGTTTTACAGCAAGACGACGGCGACATCATCGTTGCTGTGTACCCGGAGGAAAACGGACTGATACAACCCGGCGGCTCGGTGGAGTTCTGCGCACCCGGCGCTGGCGGAGGCCGCAGCCCGAACACGCTGGCCGCGCTGCGGGCGCTGATGGTGGCGATGGAAAAGGACAACCAGGAGCGTCCAATCGAGACCCCCAACGT
>JAUPWC010000570.1 GCA_030916665.1 Verrucomicrobiota bacterium | reverse complement strand
GCCCCCGAGGAGCTTCTTCACCCGCGCGCAGAACGCCGGTGTGGCGTCACCCCCCGGCAGCCGCGTCCACTGCACGGTGAGGAACGAATCGGGCACGTCGGCGTCGGCATCGCGGGTTTCGTCGATGCAGACCGGCAGGAGGAAGGCCTTGGATTTGCCGATCAGGTCCGTGCGGCGATCCGCCAGCTTCCACTCCAGGCGGAAGTAGCCTTCGGCCCGGGCCTGCGTGCTGGCCGACACGATCGGCAGAAACAACGCACAGGAGCCGATTTGCTTGCGGATCTTTTGGTCCCACGCGTCCCCGCCCACGAGCTCGCTCTGGTCGAACCACACCTCGACGCCCGCCGCGCGTAATGCTTCGCAAATACGCCGGGCGGCCTCCGCGTCCTGGGAGGCGTAGGAGAGGAAGACGGCTTTGGTCGCGTCGCTCATGGTTTCGCCTGCGGCTTTTCAAGCGGATGCGCCGCTCGCCACGCTTGAATGCGAGCGTTGGCCTCGGTCAGGCCGAGCGTGGCGAGCAACTGCTTGAATCGCGGATCGTCGCGGACGGGGTCGAGGTTCGGCTGGTAAAAGAACTGTGGTATCATGTCGGCCGGATTCATCGCCGCCAGCGCCTCGTCGTGGCGGCCAAGGGCCACCAGACCGATGAATTTCCAAGCGGGAAACTTCCGCTCCTCCGTGACCAATAATTCCTCCGCCTCGGGTTTTAGACCCGCCGCGGTGAACACCTCCACGAAATACACCGCAAGTGGGCCGCCGTCGACTTTGACCCGCCGGGCCTGGGCCACGGCTTCCTCGTGCCGGCCCAAACTCGAGAGGCTGCGAGCCCGCAAGATCGCCGCTTGGGTGGAGTCCGGCATGAGCGCCAGCGCGCGCTCGGCCGCGGCCAGTGCCCCGGTCGGGCGTCCCATCGCGAGCAGGGCAAACGCGTTGTTGTCGATGATGCGGTGGGAAAGTGGGTCCAACTCTGCCGCCCGGGCCATTTCCGCCGCGGCCTCGGCAAAAAAGCCCTGCGTCAGGAGCGCCCGGCCGAGCATCTGGCGGCCCGTGGCATAGTTGGGATTGAGCGCCACGGCATGACGCAACGTGCGCGTGGCATCGGCGAGCCTCCATGCGCTCGTGTAGGCACTACCGAGCGAGGTGTGGGCTTCGGCGGAGTTCGGATCGAGCGCTACCGCGCGCTCGGCGTTCGCGAGGATCCGTTGCATCACGAGCGATTCCCGCTGACCGAACTGGCCGATCTCGCCCAGCGTCATGTCGCGCGCAACCCAGACATCGCTCAACGCGGCGTGGGCGCGGGCAAATTCCGGTTCGAGCGACAGGGCCCGATTCAGCAATCCCTCCGCCCGGTCGAATCCTTCGAGCGTGCGGAGATTCCACGCCTGCCGGGCTTGCACATAGAGATCGAAGGCTTCGGGGTTGATCGCAGCCTTCGCGCCGGGTGAGTTCGCGCCCATCGTCAGACGCAGGTTCTGCGCGATGAGCCCCGCAATCTCGTCCTGCACCGCGAAGACGTCCTTCAGGTCGCGGGTGAAGGTGTCGCTCCACACGTGGAAGCCGTCGGCGGCCTTGATGAGCTGGGCGGTGATGCGGACCTTGTCGCCCTGCTTGCGCACGCTGCCCTCGACGACGTAGGCCACGCCGAGCTGCTTTGCGATTTCGGGGATCGGCACTTCCTTGCCCTTAAAATAAAACGCCGACGTCCGCGCCGAGACCTTCAGCCCCGGCACCTTCGCGAGCACGTTGAGCAGCTCCTCGCTGATGCCGTCGGAGAAATACTCCTGCTCCTTGTCGCTGCTCAGATTGGCGAAGGCCAGCACGGCGACGGATTTTGAATCGGGTGTGGCGCTTGCCAGCGCCACGTCCTTTTGATCCGCCGGGCCCACCGCCGCATCGATCACGGCCTGAAAGCGTGGATCGCTCCGCAAGGGGTCGAAGAGCGGGTTCAACCGCAGGGAGGTCATGGTGATGGCGCGGCGACCCGGGGGATTGAGCGCGATTTGCTCCAAGGCCAGGTCGGCGCGTCCTACCGTGAGTGCCAGGCCACCCAGCCGGCCGACGAACTGCCCCAGCGCGGCCAGAGACGGATTCCTTTCCAGCAGCTGCTGCAAGATACTGTTGGCGGCCGGGGTGTCACCCAACCGCGCCAACGCCCATGCTTTCCAATGCAGTGCGTAGGGATCGTCCGGTGCCGTCCGCAATTCCCGTTCCGCGACCTGTTGCACGATCCGCCAGTCGGCCCGCGCCGACTCCACATTGCCGGCCTGTTCATTCGCCCAGGCGCTTAGCACCGCACTGGGTCCGGTGAAAAGAAAATCGCGGAGGTAGTCGCGCGGAAACTTCCGCACGACTTCCAAGGCGCGGCTCGGGTCTCGATTCCAGAGCGCCACGAGTGCCGCATGCCCCATCCCGCGATCTTCGAGCAGGAACCACGCGGGCCAGGTCCGCACCGCGGTCGCCGCCCCGGCCAGATCCCCGCTCCACATGAGCTTCAGGTAAACATGGTGGGCCAGAAGCCGTGCGCCCGTTTGTCCCTGGAGGAAGGCGGCAATGGCGGTTTCCGCCTCGGCCCAATGCCCGGCCACGACCAAGAGATTGATCCGGTTGCTTTCGAGCCGGGGATTGTCGGGCGAGAGCTGCATCGCCCGGTTATTGGCGACCAACGCCTCGTCCAGTTTTCCGGCCACGAAATAGTACAGGCTCAGTTGTTCCGGCACGCGCCAGTCGTCGGGATGCTTGGCGGCCAGCGCCTGCAAGCGGGTGAACACAGCGGGGACATCCTGGTTAAAAGCCCTGAAGGCATCACACTCCGCCAGTTGCACGTCGAGCGAGTCAGGCGCAAGTTGGATGGCTCGACCCACCTGGGTGCGCAGGGCCTCACGGCGCGCCGCCGACGGGTCCAAACCGTAACCGATCCGTGAAGCGGACACTTGCGCATGCAGGGCCCACGCGGAAGCCTCGGTGACGTCGAGCGCCTCCGCCTTGAGCAGCAATTCCTCGGCGAGCGCATAGGTCTCGCGATTCATTTCGTCGCCCTGCTCGAGAATGATCCGCGCCTTGGCGACCAGCTGCTGCGCCGGTGTGAGGGTGGCGGCAACCGCTCCGGACGAGGGTAGGGAGGCGGCGTTTTGCCATGGCTGCCAAACAAACAGCGCGACGGTGGCGAGTGTGGCGACCAGGGTCAGGATCGCCGGCGCGAGCCGCCTAGGATTGCGGGTAGGAGCGGCTTCAGCCGCGATGGATTGGCCTCGCAATTCTCGAATCGCGGCTGAAGCCGCTCCCACCTCGCCGCCCAGCAGTTTCTTCACCCGCGCGCAAAACACCGCGCTCGTTTCGCCGTCGCGAAGCCGCGTCCACTGCACTTCGGTGAACGACTCCGGCACGTGCGCCTCGTCGTCCCGCGTGTCGTCAATCACCACGGGCAGGAGGAACGGCCGGCCCTTCGCCATCAGGTGCGTGCGCTGGTCGGCGAGGCGCCACTCCAGGCGGAAGTAGCCTTCCGTTCGCGCCTGCGTGTTCTGCGAAATGATCGGGATCAGCAGCGCACACTCCTTGATCTGGCGACGGATCTTCTGGTCCCACGCATCCCCGCCGACCAGTTCGTTCTGGTCGAACCAGACCTCAACCCCCGCCGCGCGGAGCGCGTCGCAAATACGCTGCGCCGCCTCGGCGTCCTGCGAGGCGTAGCTCAGGAAAACGGCTTTGCCGGGGTCGATCACGGCTTCGCCTCCTGCTCCTTGAGCATCCGTGCCTTCGTCGCCTGGGCTGTTTGATACTCATCGAGGATCCCGAGGCGGGCCAGCACCTCGGCAAACCGCGGGTGCTGGCGCACCGCCGCCCAGGCCGGCGTATAAAATACCGGGCCGATGCCGGACGCACCCGGGCGTGCCCGCTCGAGCGATACAAGCGCCTCCTCGGTCCGTCCGAGGGCCGCCAAGGCCGTTTGCTGTGCGCTGCTTTCCTCGTTGGCGCCAGAGATTACCCGCGCCGCGTGGTCTGCCGCCGCCTGCTCCTGCCCGTCTTCCCGAAGCAGGCGGACCATTTCGCCGTCCGCCCACCAGCGTGGCTTGACGGACAGGTCGCCGATCACGCGGCGAACCTCCGCCCGGGCCTCGTCCGTGCGGCCGAGCTGGTGCAGGCTGGTCGCGCGAGCGGCTTGCAGTGGCACGAAAAAGTTCGGGGTCAGCGCCTGCGCGCGTTCACAGACCTCCAGAGCCTCGGCGTAGCGCCCCGCGAATTGCAGATGCAGCGCGTAGATCACCAGGGTGACGAACTGCAGCGGGTCCAGCTGCACCGCCCGTTCGAGTTCGACCAGTGATTCGTCCAGCCGGCCGCGGGCCATGAGCAGGTGCGCGTGCCAGTGATGGGCGAAGGAATAGTTCGGGTTCATCCGCAGCGCCGTCTGAAACGCCTGCTCGGCCTCGGCGAACCGCCACTGGTTGTGGGCCACGCCACCTAGCACCGCGTAGGCCTCCGATAGCGTCGGGTCCAGCCGCAGCGCCTCCTCCGCCGACTCGCGCGCCAGCGCAAAGTCCGGCGCCGCCGCCGCGCCCTGCAGCGAGGCATACCAGCCCCGGACCATCCAAACATTGGCCAGCCCGAGGTGCGCCTCGGCGAATTCCGGGTCGAGCTGGCGCGCCTGCAAATAGGCGGTCTCGGCGCGCGCGATCGACGCGTCGGTCCGCATAAACCAAAAGTGCCGGCCCTCGAGCGCCAAGCGGTGGACCTCGGGGTCCACGGTTCGCGGCGGCCTCACCGCGCCTCCGAGCTTGAGCTGCAGTTGCTGGGCGATGAGCCCCGCGATCTCGTCCTGCACGGCGAAGATGTCCTTCAGGTCGCGGGTGAAGGTGTTGCTCCACACATGGAAACCATCCGACGCCTTGATCAGCTGGGCGGTAATGCGGACCTTGTCGCCCGCCTTGCGCACGCTGCCCTCGATGACGTAGGCGACGCCGAGTTGCTGCGCGATGTCGGCAAGCGGCACCTGTTTGCCTTTGAAGAAAAACGCCGACGTGCGCGCCGAGACCTTCAAGCCGGGAACCTTCGCCAGCACGTTGAGCAGCTCCTCGCTGATGCCGTCGGAGAAGTATTCGTTGCCCTTGTCGTCGCTCAGGTTGGCAAAGGCGAGCACGGCGACGGATTTGGAATCCGCTGTGACCGCCGGGGACACCGCCGGTGCGGCCGCAGGGGCCGGCTTCGCCTGTGGCGCGTGGCGCGGATCGGATTCGAGCCGTGCGAGCAGGGCCTGGAAGCGGGGTAAGGTGCGCAAGGGGTCCAGCATCGGATCCAACCGCAGCTCGGCGGCGGTAATCCTCGCGGGCTTGCTGTCCGCCGCTGCCTCCAACTCGGCCAGGGCGGCTTCGGTCTCGCCGAGGGCAATCGGTCCGGTGGCCGGCTCCCCGGGATAGCCCATGTCCCGGGCCAATCCCAGCAGTGGTGCCGCCTCGGCCGTTTTTCCCAACCGGGCCAGACACATTCCTTTCCAGTAGATCAGCCGGGCGGAATTGGGCTGCTGGGCCAGCCGGCCTTCCACCACCGCCAAAGCGGTGCGCCATTGCAGATCGGCCGCGGCCTGGCGCCCGGCCAGACTGTAGGCGCGCCCGGACCAGAAGGCGGTCGGACCATCAAAGGCATTGGACGACATCCAATCCCGCGGGATGACCGCCAGCCGGGCCAGCATGGCCTCCGGCTCCCGTCGCCAGTAATCCAAATCCAAGGCAATGCCGGCGGCATTATCCTCCTGCAACGAAGTCAGCGGAATCCGCTCCAAGGCGGCCTTGGCTTCATCCAGATCGCCCCGCCACCGGACCGCCATGATCAATTTCAGTATCAGGTTGCCCCAGTACGGTTGCAGGGCGATGGAGCGCTTGATCGCGGCATCGGCCGCTTCCTTATTTCCATTGAAGTACTCCGCCCACCCCAGTTCGTTCCACGCCAGGGTGGCGAAGGCCGGGTTGCGGGCCAACCGGCCGAAAGTGTCCTGATAGCCGGCCACGTGTTGGAGATTGCGCTGGAGGATGCCCATGGCCAGCAGGGCCCGGGGCTCGTCGGGTTGCGCCTGCAACAGCGCCTGCAGCACCCGTTCGGCTTCGGCTTCGAAATTCGAGACTTTATCCTGGCCCGCGCCCCGGACGAGCTGGCAGGCATGCGCCAACCGGGACTCAAACTCCTGGGGCGCAAGTTGCAGGGCCCGCGCCGCCCTCGTGCGGGCACTCTCGCGGCGCGCGGGCGATCGGTCGAAATTGTGATAAGACGCCCAGGAATCCGCCTGGGACCAGGCAGCCCAGGCATCGGCATCGTTCGGGTCCTGCTCCGTCGCCTGCCGGCAGAACGTGTCGGCCAATTCCCAGTCGGAGCGGGAAAGGTCCGCCTTGTTCAGCAGCGCCCACGCCTTGGCGACGAGCGCACTGTTTGCAGCAGGCTTGGTCGCAGCCGGACCCGGGCCGGAGGACGGGGTCGCCATGGGTGTGGGGCGAAGGGCCAGCCAGCCGGCCACCCCGGCCAAGGTTAACGCGCCAAGGATGGCGGGCACCAGCCAGCCGGGTCGACGGCTCCGGTCCACCGGCGCCGACCGTCGTTGGCCGACCTGGCCCTCGGCCGCCGATCCCCGGCTCCCTGGGTTGGGCTCTCCGGCCAGCAATTTCTGCACACGCGCGACGAAGGCGGGCGGTACCGCCCCGCCGGGCGCCTTGGTCCATTGCACGGCGACGAAGGAGTCGGGCACGTCGGCGTCGGCGTCGCTGGTGCCATCGATCGTCACTGGCAGGAGAAAAGCCCGGTTGCGGCCCATCAGGTGGGTGCGCTGATCGGCGAGCCGCCACTCGAGGCGAAAATAGCCTTCGGTCCGTGCCTGCGTGGCCGCCGAGATGACCGGGATCAGCAGCGCGCAGTCTTTGATCTGTTTCCGGATCTTCTGATCCCACGCGTCACCGCCGACCAGCTCGCTTTGATCGAACCACACTTCGACGCCCGCGGCGCGGAGGGCTTCGCAAATGCGCTTCGCCGCTTCCGCATCTTGGGACGCGTAGCTCAGGAAAACGGCTTTGCCGGGGTCGCTCATGTGCGGTGGAGCGCGTTGCTCCCCAACGCGCTTCTTTCACTCGCGCTCGCTTCCAAACCAACGCACTGGGGATCAGTGCGTTCCACCCGGGTGCTGCTTGCGCAGCTGCGCCGCGCCGCCGCGGCGTCTTGCGAGGCGTAACTCAGGAAAACGGCTTTGCCTTCGGTGCTCACAGGTCGGTGGGGTCGGGCAGGGCTTTGGTCCAGTCGTTGTATTGCCGCACCAGTTCCTGGAATCGCGAGTCGTTCCGCACTGCGGCATAGTCCGGACTGTGGGCAAGGTGATCGCTCGCGATAAAGCCGCTCGCGCGCAACTCCTGCAGGAGGGCGACCACCGTGTCGGCATCGCCCAGCAACGCATAAAGCGGGAACGCGCCAGACGTGAAATCAGTGTATCGCCGGTAATCGCTCTTGATCCGTTGCGCTTCCGCACGCCACTCCTCCAATTCCGCGCGCGCCGAATCCCGATTTCCCAGGGCAATTTCCGCGCGGATGAACAAGGTCCGAAACCGGCGCGCCCGATTACCTCGCGCGAACTCACGGGACGCGTCCGCCACAACCTGGCGGGCTCGTGCCTGGACGAGATCGGTCAGGCCCAGTGCCATCAACTGGCCCAGATCGGGCCGATCCTGCGGCCCGAAGGTGATGAGGGAAACCGCTGGAGCCAGGGAACCCTCCAACTCCGCGGCCAACGCCCGGGCCTCGTCCAGGCGCCCCAAGACGATCAGCAGGTTCAGCCGTCGCGAACGCCAGCCGGCTTGCGTGGGAGGAAACCGGTCCAGCAGCCGGAGGGCCGCCTCCGGTCCGCGCCACGCCTGGCGCAAATTGATCAGGTTGTTGAAGGGGATGATGGAATTCGGCGCCTGGATCGTCATCGCCCGCCGGAAGAGCTGGTCCGCCTCGACAAACTCGCCGCGCGGCATGCAGAAGCTCACCGCGTAGGCGTTGGTGAAATCGCCATTTTGCGGATCGAGCAGCATGGCCTCCCGATAGAATCGGAAAGCTTCATCGAACCGGCTCAGATCGCGCGCCAGCATGGCCTGGGCGTAACGCAGGTCCGCGGTCGGCGGCCGCAGGGACTCGACCCGCGCGAGGTCACGCTCGGCCCCGGCGTAGTCCTCCTCGACGCCGCGCCTCCAGTTGGCGCGCATGATCAAAGCCTCCGGCAGGTCGGGCTGGGTCGCCAGCGCCCGCTCGATGGCTTCCCGGGTCCCTTGAACGACGGCGGGGCTGCTATCAAAGAACCCAAACGTGCGGAAGCGCGCCTCCGCCAGGCGCGCCCAGGCGAGCGCGAATTTCGGATCGAGGGCCACGGCCTGCTCGTAGAAGGCGATCGCCTCCGCCCGCGTATCGGCCGCGCGGGTCTGGAGCGCGCGGCCCTTGAGGTAGGCGTCGTAGGCCGCAGCGTCCCGCGTCAGTCCCACCGACACCGTCGCGACCGTGCGCTGCGTGAGCTTCTCCACGACGGCGCGGGCCACCTTTTCCTGCAGGGCGAAGACGTCGCTCAGCTCCTCAGTGAAGGTGCCGAGTTCCTCGCTGAAGCCGTCGGACGCGCGCGTGAGCGAGACGCTGATGCGGACCTTGTTGCCAGCCTTGCGCACGCTGCCCTCGACGAGGCGCGAGACATTGAGGGCCTTGGCGATCTCGGCGGACGAGGCGTTCTTGCCCTTGAACGAGAAGGACGACGCGCGGCCCGGCACGCGCAGGTCGCGTTCGCGCGCGAGGGTGTTGAGGATCTCCTCGGTCAGGCCGTCGGAGAAATACTCCTGCTCCTTGTCACCACTCAGGTTGGCGAACGGGAGCACGGCGACGGATTTCTGATCAACCTTGGGTTGATCAGATGGAGATGGGAGTTGGGAGATCGGAGATGGGGCGGACGCCGGCTTCGCCTTGGGCGATAACCGCGGGTCGGCATCCATTTTTTCGATGAGCGCGGTGAATTTCGGATTCGCGCGCAGGGGATCATAGACCGGATTGAGGCGCAGCGCCGCCGCCGTGAACCAAAGTTGCGGCTCCTTGAGCCGGCCGTTGAGCCAGGCGATCGCCTCCTCCGGCGGCAGAAACTCGATATGGAGGGGGGCGGCGAGGCCACCCCAGGCCTTGTCACCGTGGAGTTCAACGACCGCCTTCCACACGCGCTCCGCGGCCACGCGGTCGCCGAGTCGGGCCAGCAAAAGCGCCTTGAACTTCATGAGGGTCTCGTCGCTGGGCGCCTCCGCGAGCCGGCGTTCAACCGTCGCCAGCCCACGCCGCCACTCGATCTCGGCCGCGGCGGATTTGCCGGCGGCGGCGAGCGCGTCGCCGATGTAGAAGCCGCTGGGTCCAGGTCCCGGTTGGGCGGACAGGTAGTCGCGCGGCACCGCCCGGATCGCCTGCACGGCCTGATCATATTCCCGCCGGCTCATGTAAACGTGATAGGCAAAATAGGCGGACATGTCCTCGACGCGCATCTGCGGTGGAATCCGCTCGATGTATTCGCGCGCTGCCTGCGGATCCTCATGCCACCCCACGCTGAGCCAGGCCTTTTGGCAGAGAGCAAAGGCGTGGGTCGGTGCGAGCACCAAGAGCTGATCCGATGCCCGAGAGGCGTCTCCGAAACGGTTCCTAAGCACGAGGACCAGTGCCTTACAATACGTGGCCTCGATCGCGAAGGCAGGAAGCAACGCCGCGCGATCGAAGAGCGCGACCGCGTCGTCCATTCGTCCCTGAGCAAAGGCCACCCAACCCAGCTGGATCAGCACGCGACCGTCCTCCGGTGCTTCCGTCAGCATGGGGCGTAGGATCTTTTCCGCCGCGGCCTGCGTGTCCGAATCCCAGGCGAGGCTGCGCATCACTTCAGCCTGGGTGTAGCGCGTCTCGCGGCTGGCAGGATCGAGCGCGTTGGCCTGGGCGATGTGGGCCCGGGCGGCGTTGTGGCGCGAGGGCGTGTTGTCGAAATCCAGGGCAACGTAGACCAGGTCGAGTTGGGCCCAAGTCGCCCAGACCAACGCATCGTTGGGGGCGAGCTTGGCGGCCTGCTCGAGCAGGCCGGCGGCGGTGTTGAGATCGCCGGGCAGCACGTTGACTTTGTCCATCAACCCACGGGCACGTTCGACGAGTT